>JAFTPH010000018.1 GCA_017463365.1 Bacilli bacterium | reverse complement strand
TGCAACTCACTTGTTATATCATGTAATCTTTGGAGATACATATCCAGTAGATCAATCACATGACTATAATGGAGACGGTAACGAAGATACTGCCGATGTAACATATTTGTTATATTACATCATGTTTGGAGAGACTAGTTATCCTCTTAATTAATAGGCAAAAATTTCCTATAAGAAATATCCATCTCAAATTTGAGATGGATATTCTTTTTTTGACTATATATGGGGGCGAAAGGACACCCCTTAAAATATTGAATAAAATTTTGTTTTTTTACAAAAAATAATGAATATAATGATAATGAGAAAAAATTTTGAAATGTTTACAGAATTATACAAAGTAATAAAATCAGTATTAAATAAGGATCACAAAATACCAAAAAAATATTTTGTGTATCAAAATATATCAAACAACCTATTGACACATTAAGTGTAATGTGGTATAATAATGACAACGAAGGAGTGGTTAGATATGAAGGATTATTCTGTTTATCCGATTGATACTGATGTGTTCTTTTCTGGAGCAGATGACAAAGCTCAAATAACAATAAATGGTCAACGATATATAATGAAATATCAGCGTAATTCTGAGGTTGGTATGACTTTTAGCCATGTTTCAGAATATTTAGGAAGTCATGTGTTTGAATTATTGGAAATACCAGTTCAAGACACTTATCTTGGAACTTATAATGGAAAAAACGTTGTACTTTTAAAACATTTTTGTGGGGATGGAGAGATATTAATTCATTTCAATGGAATCGGTGAGAGTTCCTTAGAAGAAGATAAGGAAATGTACCAATACTCGTATGATGATATTCAGAGAATGTTGAATGATAATAAAAAATCTACAAATGTTCAAGAAACAGTAGATAGATTTTGGGATATGTTTATAGTTGATGCTTTTAATGGAAACTTTGATAGACATGGTGGCAACTGGGGATTTATAAAAAGAAATAATAAATACAGAATAGCGCCGGTATATGATAATGGTTCAAGTATGTATCCCAAATTGAATACAGATGAAAAAATCAATGCAGTTTTAGAATCGGAAAAGGAGATTGAGGCACGAATCTTCAAGTTTCCTACTTCACATGTTAAAATTAATGGAAGAAAGAGCTCTTATTATGAAGTAATAAATAGTTTGCAGTTTGAAGAGTGTAACAAAGCATTACTGAGAATTTTCCCTAGAATTAAATTTGAGAATATAGACAAATTAATTGATTCTATAGAATGCATTAATGATTTACGTAAGCAATTTTACAAACGAATGTATAGAGAAAGATACGAAAAGATATTGAAACCGGCGTATGATAAATTGGCATGTAGGAGTTGATTATATGTTGACAAGTGAATACGCAAGACCGCTTGTAGGTAAACCTTATTATAGAAATATTGGTATCATAAAGGTATATGACAGGCATAACCGTAATTATAGTGTTGGCGAAATTATTTTTGAAAGATTTGATGATCAAAATTTCCAATATATTATTAAGCCGTATTGGAAGTTTATTGATCAAATCCCGCACGGATTGTTTCAAGGGATTCCTGGTATAGATATGGATTTAAAAAAAGAAGCTTATTATAGGGTAAACATGACTCCTACCTTTATAAGTATGAGAACACCGAGTGAATCAAGAGAAAATGTCAGAGAATTGATGAAATCGGTAGGACTTGATTACTATGATAGATTCGAATGGTTACTCAGAAGTGAAATGAGATGTGGAGATGATAACTTAATTGTGGTTAGAAAACCGACGGATAATTTGAGAATTCAAAGTATGGAACAAGTTAAGAACAGATATTTTCATCCAGGTGATGTTATTGAAATAGATAATCTTTGTGATATTAAAAGCAGCAACGCAAAGCTTATCGAACATCTATTTGGTTTACTTCACAGTGGGGTTAAGATTTATATAAAAAGTGAAAATAGATACATAGATGATAACGAGCGTAGAACCATGTTGTATTTGCTTCGAAACATGCTTGAATGTATAGATCGTAATAATAGAAATCGCAGAGAGGAAGGAATTGAAGAAGCAAAGCGAAACGGAAGATACACAGGAAGGAAGCCAATCAAATTAGATGAGCAGTTTTTGAAACAGGTAGCAATTACATTCTTAAATAATCGTATATCTGAACAAGAAGCAATGAACAAATTGGGGATTAATTCAAGATCGACATTTTATAGAAAAATAAAAATATTTAGAACATAATAATGTCATCTTAGTAAAAAAAGCTGAAATTCCTGCAATCACATAACTAAGAAATTGAAATATCCAAAATAAGAACATTTTACTTACCATATGTATAAGTGGTGATTATCATATTAAGTGTCTAAAAATTCAATTAGACACTTTTTTTAGTTTTTAATAAACATTTATTTTCCTATAAAATAAAAAATACTAAATTTTTAAAAAAACTAATTATTTTGTGATATAATAAGTGTAATAAAAATAATAGGAGGGTCATATGAAAAGTAGAAACATAAAAGTAATTCGTTCATTTTTAGCAGTTATCACTTTTACATTTATATTTGTTGCGCTTTTTGGTGTGGTTAATGCTGATGATAATGGGGGCGAATTGAATTATTTATCCCTTGGAGATTCTATGAATAATGGTTATGGGCTTGATGATTATGACAATGCTCATGATATAGGTTATACAAGTGGATACAAAGATTATGGGCGTGAAGCATATCCAAATTTATTTGCTGAATATTTAGCTAATCTTACAGAAGAAGAACAATTAGAGGTTGTGGGAAAAACTTATGATTCAGTAAATCACGCTCAACTTGCGATGAGTGGTCTTAGAACAGAAGATATTAACTATTTATTACATTTTGATTATAATGATCCAGAACAAGTAGAGTTCGTTAAACACGCTGATGGTAGAAAATGGACAGAAATAGTTGATGAATGGAATGCCTTATTTGAATATGGAGATTTCTGGACAATTGACCAATTTGTTCATGATTATCGTTTTGATGCATACTATCGTGGTGCATCGGAAGAAGAAGTAGAATTCTTAATTGGTAAGACAGCCGCAAACTATCAAAGTTTGGCTGATGTACAAGCTAACGTTACTCCTGCTTTTGCTTATGAAGCACAAGAAGCAGTAAAGAATGCAGACGTTATTACTCTTGGAACTGGTAACTCTAACTATGGAGTATTTAGTTTTGCTTTAATTTTAAACTGTATTGGTTTTATGGGAACACCAGAAAGTAATAATTGGATTGATTTTGAAAGAGCACTTGACTCAATTAAAGATGAATATGATTTTCTAAGAACAGCTATTTTACAAATTCAAGCAATGATTAAAGAAGAAATTGACGCATTAGGTTCAACTGGTGTTGACTTATCAGCAATATATGATGCTTTATCATATGCTCTTGTAAGTTATTTAGTAAACTATATTCAATTAGTTGATCAAATTGTTTATTTAAAATCTCAAAACCCTGATCCTGATAAACAAAAAGTTGATTTAATTTTAGTGGGATTAATGAATACATTTAGTGGTGTTGAATTAGATCTAGGTGGGGGACAAACTATTGATTTAGGTGAAGTAATGCAAAATGCTTGTAGTTTTACAAGTTCATATATTTCTTCACATGTTTTACTACAACAATTACTTAATAATCCAAACTATGAAAATGCCAATATTTATATTGCTGAACCAGAAAATATTGAAAGTATTTTCGTAACATATAAAGATACAATTTATGGAGATAACGTTATTCGTGATCGTTTTGTAACGGATATTGTTGGAGATAATGGTGATGGAATGATTTGGAGTTTGCTTGCTCCAATGTTTAATAACATGATTGGTGGATTTATTTCTAATGCTGGTCTCGATGCAAGTCAGTTTAACTTGAAACTTGTACCAATTACGAGAACAGATGTTGAACTATACGAAGAATTTTTAGAGACAAAAGATTTATCTAGTGAAAAATATGCTTCACTTGATGGTAATAAAATGTTATCATGTTCTATTTACTTATCTTTAGAAAAAGCCATTATTGAAAGTTCTAAAGAAGCAAAAATTTCATTAGAAGCCTTCTTAGGAATTGGAGATTTAGGAGGAATATTTGGTGGGGTTGGGCCAGCTTTAGTAAATGGTTTAAACTTTACTGAAATAATGAGTGAAGCAACCTCTCAAATTACAGCTTTAGGTGAACAAGAAGTAATAGCATTTGCGGCTGAAAAAGCAAGAACTTACGCAGAAACTAATGTCACTATTTGGGCAGTTACTTCTGAAGGACAAGCGGCAATTCAAAATGCAATGTCAAGATATAAATATTTTTTACCATCTACATTGACACATTCTGATTGGTCAATGATTGCTTATGGTATATCAAAAGGAATAGCGCTTAATATTTCAATAAATGATTCTCTTGGAGAATTTAATAGCAAACTTAATAATTTATTTATGACAGAATATGTAACTGCTCAAGGAACTTTATATGCGAATAAAGTTGTTACTGAATGGGCAGAAACTTCGGAAGGTAGAATAGCAATTGGGGAAGCCATTAACCAATATGGTAGTTTATTGCCGGCCGATACGACAATGACAGAGTGGGCACAATTTGTTTATGGTCTAGAACATGGAATTGTAATTGATTTTACCGCAAGTAGCCCAGTTGACAAGTTTATATCAGAGGTAACATCATTATTAATGGGTAAATTTGCAGAAAGCTTAGGTTTACCTGCTAATGCTTCAGCAACGGAAATTGGTAATCAATACTTTATGATTGAATTTGCTAAATCAATTGGAACAACAGATTTAGTATCATACTTTACTGCTAAATATGGTTCACGAGTGACTGCGGCAGTTATTGCACCAAAAATTACACCTGTTTTAACAGAGGCACTAGTAACAGATGAAAACTTAATTGGTATTTTACATATCTATGGTCGTTGTAAATTAGGTAATTCATTAAGTACTCATCCAAGTTTAAAAGGACATCAAACATTATGTGATACAGTAGTTGAAACATATGTTAATAAAAAGGATGCAGAAGCTCACGCGAATGCTAATGCTGAAGAAGTACTTCAAGCAATGGCTGATTATATTGTAGAAAAATATAAGTTAGATATAGCTTATGAAAATATCGAAAAAACATATTACTTTATTCAAGCTTTAATCAATAGATTAAATTCTACTGAAACAATAGAACACTTCAGTGGAACTGAAGATACTAAGTATCTAGCATTAGGAGATTCGCTTGTAACAGGAAAAGCGGTAAAAAATCCAGCTACTCAAAGTTATCCTGCTTTACTAGCAAGTGCGTTAGGAGTAAATAATAGTGAACAATATGCAAATCTTGGAATTGATGGTATAAGAGCTAATGAACTTCATTATATCTTAAATCCAGAAGCAGTTGTAGATACATATTATACCGATAAAATTTCTGAATATGTAGAAAACGCTGGAGGGCTTGAGGCATTAAGAGAAAAAGTAATTCCAGCAGTAGAAGAAGCAGATATTATTACTTTACAAGTAGGAGCTAATAACTATAGTAACTTTGCGGTTGACCAAGTAATGGCATATATACAAGGTAATGAAATGTATGAAATGGATTGGGATAAACATTTAAATTTTGATTTAAGTGGAAAAGTTTTAGAATATAAAACAAAATACTATGATGAAATATATGGATATTTAGAAAGTGAAGCTGGTCTTGTAATTGATGATACTAGTAAAGAAATGATTGAAAAATTATTAGATATCTTTATCTATTCAAGTATTAATTATGTATATCATATGGAAGCTACAATGGCTAAGATTAGAGAATACAATGAAGATGTGTTCATCATAGTTCTTGGAACATATAATCCATTAAAAGGTGTTTACTATGAAGTAGAAGGAACAGAGAGAATGGAACTTGGAGAAATGCTTGATGAAGTAATTGCTTTAATTGATGATTACTTAGTTCAATTAGCTAATGATTATGATAACTGTGTATATGTAGATATCAGTGAAACAACATTACTAGTAGACCAATATTCAATTATTTCAAAGAACTTCGCCGAAACAACAAAAGTTGCAGGATATGATGTACCACTTCCAAAATTCTTATCATACACAATGACAAATTCATTTAGAATGTTACAT
>JAFTPH010000017.1 GCA_017463365.1 Bacilli bacterium | reverse complement strand
ATTCCACCAATCCATTACATCCGCATATCCAGCACTTGGATGTTCAAATGCCCAATATGATTGAGGAAGTAAGTAATCAATCCATCCTTCTTTAGCCCATTTGTATGTATCTGAATATAAGTAATCACCATAATGAGCAAAACCTGAAGTGTTTGATCCACTTTCTATTGAACCATTCCCATTTTTATAAATCCCTGATGGTGAAATACCAATTTGTACTGCTTTATTGTTTTTTTCATTGTGCACAGAAATCGCTTCATGTAATTGTTCAATAAATAAGTTAACTTGTTCTCTTCGCCAATCAGCCTTACTTAAACCTTGAGGATTGTATTTCGCGAAAGTATCACTATCCTCAGCTCCACTAATATAGAAGTAATCATCAAAGTGAATCGCATCAATATCATATTTTTCTGCTACTTCCATACATGTGTCAACAATAAAGTCACGAACCTTTGGAAGACCTGGGTTTAAAATAACTCCACTGCTACCACTAATTAAATTAGCAGGATCATTAGCGATATTACTAGCAGGTAATGGTTCACCTAAATTTTGACCATCACGAATAGCAGTTTCGATATCTGATGTTGCGGTTGTAATACGATATGGATTCATCCAAGCATGGAATTCAATACCAGCTTTATGACATTCATCGATTAAGTATTCAAGCGGATCGAATACATCAAAATTAGCATTTACAAACCATCTTGCGATTGGATTTAAATCAGAATCATATAATGCATTATTATGGGTTCTTACATGAAAAATCATCGCATTTAAATTATAATAGTCAAACACTTCTAATACTTCAGCAACTTCTTTTTTCCAAGACGCTTCATCATAATAAGCAGTTGTATCACCAACAAAAGGCGTTACCCAAGCCCCTCTAAAGTCAGTACCAGAATGTTCATATTTATCAGGCACTTTAACAACTGTTGAAGTTCCACGATATGTAACATTTCCGCCACTTACTTTTTCTAAATTAACAAGTTCATAGGCTCCCACCTTAAAACTTAATGAAAATAAAATTAACATCATTAAAATTAACGATGATACTATTTTTTTCATACATTTATTCATAAAATAAACTCCTTGAAATATATTTGTTTGCTATTTATCTACCATAAATATTTTACTAGAAAATGCCTTTTATGTCAACCCTTTTAGAATTTATCTTTGCTGGTAAATTATAGGTATAAATTTTGATAAGATACATATAATTAAGTGTGAAGGTGAAAATATGAAAGAATTAGTTAATTATATCAAAAATTTAACATTTAAAGATGTACTTTTAATGATCGGAATTTTAATCCTTTATTTTTTGCCATATTTAATCTTCGGGGTAGATTTAGAATTTTATAATAGTTTAATTAAAATTAATGTTCCACCATTTGTCTTTATGGTTGCTTGGACAATTATCTATTTATGTATGGCGCTCTTTGTTTTTTGGCATTTACAAATCGCAAAAGAAGAAAAAAACAAGACTTTTTGGATTTATTTAGTGGTAAATTACTTAATAGAATCTTCCTACTTACCAGTCTTCTTTGTAGGCCATAATTTATTCTTAGGTTTTGTTGTTTGCATCCTTACTTTTGTGACAATTGTGCTTGTTGCGATTGAAGCATTCGCTATAAAAAAAGAGTCTGTATTTCTTTTAATACCTTATATTTTATGGAGTGCATTCGCTAGTGTTCTAGCAATGTTGATATATATATGGAACTAAGAGGCATATAAATATGCCTCTTAGTTTTTTATTATTTTATTTCAAATTCATGGTCACTCGTGCGATAAAAATTAGATTCATAGAATGCTTTTAATGCTTTTTCCATGTATTCATAATCTTTCGCTCCTGCTGTTTCTGTTGATGAATGCATTGCTAGTTGAGCAAGACCAATATCACAACTTGTTATGCTTACCTTTCCACTTGAAATAGCTCCAAGAGTCCCTCCACCTCTTTGGTTAGAACGATTAGTATAATATTGATATGGCACTCCTGCTTTCTTACAAGCATTAATAATCACTGCTTCTGATACCGCATCAGTTGTATATCTTTCATTGGCGTTACGTTTAATAACAACCCCTTCATTCATAAATACTTTATTAGTTGGATCACTTAATTCTGGATGATTTGGATGAACTGAATGAGCGTTATCTGCTGATACAATTACTGAATCATTTAATGCTTTTAAGTAATCTTCTTCTGTTTTACCTAACGCATACATTACTCTTTTTAGAGTATCGGCTAATAAATTAGATGCCGCTCCTTGTTTAGTTGATGAACCAATTTCTTCATTATTGAAACAAGCTAAAACGTTAATCGCATTCTCATTATTTGCTTCTAAAAAGGCATATAATGATGCAGCTGTGCATTCTAAATTATCAATTCGTGGAGCTAAAATGAATTCATCACTTGCTCCAACAAGAGTTGCTTTGGCACGATTATATACATATAAGTCACTTGAAACAATATCAGCATCTTTATCAAGATATTGATAAACACTTTCAAATCTTTTTTCAACACTAAATAATGGTAATAAATCACTTTGTAAATTATATTTAAAACCATTATTAATTTCTGGATTTAGGTGGGGACAAGTATTAGGAATAACTAATAAATCTTTGTCTACCGATACAATCTTTGATACGTATTTATCATTTTCCTTTACAATTACTCTTCCAGCAATACTTAAAGGTCGGTCAAACCAACTAGCAAGAATAGCCCCACCATACATTTCTGTATTTAATACTTGGAATAATCCACTAATAATTCCGTTAGGTTTTATTTTAAAACATGGACTATCTGTATGAGTTGCTGAAATATTAAAGCGATTAGGATTCCCAACTTTAAAAGCAATAATTGATGTTTGATCTTTAATTAAATAATAAGATCCTTTTTCTTTTAACTCCCAAGTATCTCCTTCAAATAGTCTTTTAAATCCTTTAGAAAGAAGTTCTTTTTCAATGTTTTCTACCGCGTGATACGGAGTAATACTATTATTTAAAAAATTAATTAACTTTTCCATTTTTATCTCCTAGAATACAAAGTTCCCATTTTTAAAGATTTGTACAACTTTACCATCATGAGTTAATCCTGTTACTTCCATATCGCTACTTCCAAACATAAAGTCTACGTGCGTATTAGATTGATTGCTACCTAAAGCATCAAGTTCAGCTTCAGTATATTTTTCCGCATCTTTTAAGTTTGTTGTAGTGTATGAGGCTCCTAGTGCTAAGTGACATGATGCATTTTCATCAAATAAAGTGTTATAGAATAAAATATTCATATTAGAAATTGGTGAATTATGAGAAATTAAAGCTACTTCTCCTAGACTTGATGAACCTTCATCAAATTCAATTAAGCTCTTTAATGCATCTAATTCTTTTTTCGCATCATATGCGACTACTTTACCATCTTTAAAATCTAAATAGAAATCTTCAATTAGTTTACCAGAATAGTTAAGTGGCATAGTTGCGACAACGCGACCATTAATTTTCTTATTATGTGGCATACAGAAGTTTTCTTCAGTTGGGATATTTGGATTAAAGTAAACACCTTTTTTAGAGTGTTCTCCTCCACCTGCCCAAATATGATTTTCTACTAAACCAATTTCAAGGTCAGTTCCTAAACTATTTTTGAAATGTAATGATACAAAGTTGTAATTATTTAAAATTTCATTTCTTGAACTTAATGCTTTATTGTGTTCATTCCATTCCGCAACCGGATCATTATCAAGAGTTACACGTGAGGCATTTAGAATAGCTTCCCATAGTTTTTCGGTAGCTTCTGCTACTTCTAAATCCGGAAATACTTTTTTAGCCCAAATTTCATTAGGACAAGCCACTACACACCATTGCCCCTCATTTTCCATTGTGTATTTTCTAAAGAATTTCATCTTAGGCATAATCGCACGACTTGCTATTTGCATACGCATTGGATCAACCCCTGCCATAATTCCTGGTTTTGGTGATGTAATAGAAAGACTCGCCGCTCCATTATCAACAATATAGTGAGCACGTGCTACTGCCCAATCAGGTAGTTCATTTAAAGTTTCTTGTGATGCATAAAGTTGTTCTTGTTTATTTACTTCCGCATCACTAAAGTTAACCATAACTTTTTTAGAATTTTTAAGATATGCTTCCTTCACAATATATTTAACTAAAGTTGCTGCTTCAAGTGGCGCATTAATTACAAGCATTTGACCATCTTGTAAAGCAACCCCTTTATCAACAATAACTTTCGCGAACTTTTCAATTAATACTTCATTCATAAGATATACCTCCTAAATATATATTATTATAACATAAAAAGTATCATAAACCAATCATTTTGACCAGTTTTATGATACTTTCATTTAATAACTATCTATTATACGATAAGATTACCATCTTTATCATACGTTTCTTCAGATACGATTTCCCCTGATTCATTATATGTTGTTACTTTTTTTGTTTCTTCTGTATATTCAATAACTTCAGAAATATATGGCCATCCATCTTCTCCAACCGAAATTGTTGCTTCTTCGACTAATTTACCTAAACGATAAATTTGATAAGAAACAGTAATACCATTTTCATCAATATTATATATATATTCTTCAATTATTTCATTTCCCGAAAGCTTTTTATAGTTTACAATATCTCCGTTATCATTATAAATATATTCATATATATAATCATATTCTACTGAACCATCTTCTTTAGTTCTTACCTCACGAACTAAACTTCCATATTCATTATAATATGTCTCAAGACTTCCATCATTTTCATAGTATTCTGCCACATATGAACTATATGTTTCATAACCATCTTCAAATTCAATTGTTGTATATTTAGTTACATTAACTAAAACATCAAATGAATAAACTTTTTCTTCAATTGTTCTTCCTTCATCATCACAAATATATTCATAACGATCATCTTGAATAAGGTTTCCATCTTTATCATAAACCTTTTCTAATGTTTTGTCATATTCTTCGTTATAAGTTGTAATTGTTTTACCATCTTCAGTGTATTCTGTAATTATTGAAGAATATATTCCCTCTTCATTATATTTATATTCATACTCATATTTTATTTCTCCAAAGTTATAACATTTTTCATTTAAAATGTTACCACCCTCATCGATGATATATTCAAAAGTGTTTTCTTCTAGTTTTGTTTCATCATCGTAAATATCTTGAGATATTAAATTTAAATTCTCATCATATTTTTCAACATATGTTACTTCACTAAATTCATCATAAGAAATATAAAATTCACATACACCACAGTATTCTTCTTCTAAACTATGTTCTTCATGATTTATTTTTTCTCCACAACTACATAATACCCAGTGATTTTTTGTATCAGCAAAATATTCACCTAAACTTTCATGAGCATGAGATGATTCTTCCCCACATCCAACAAGGGTTAAAACTAATACTATAATACTTAAAATAACTTTTACTTTTTTCATATGTTTACCTCTCTTATAACACGCATTATATCATAGTATAAAGTGCATGTCAAATAAAAACATCACTTTTGTGATGTTTTTTAATTATTTATTTAATTTATTAGTTACCTTTACTAAAGCTTCTTTTATTTCACAATAAAATGAATCTTGTTCATCTAGTTTATCTAAACAATCATAATATGCCTTTTCGCTACTCTTTAAATAGTATTTACTCATCAAATAGTTTAATTTTCCAAAATTCGCTAGATCAATTGCGTCTAGTTGATTTGCTTCTTGTAAATCATTAAATTCCTTTACTGCTTTTAAGAATACTGATATTTGACTAATATCACTTTCATATTTTTTTACTAATCTTTCAAACTTATTTTTATATGTTGATATTTTTTCATCATATAAATCATCAACTGAAATATCAAATATTTCCCCTAGTTTTGGTAAAACTGATACTGCAGGATATTCATTTCCTATTTCCCATGCATTAACCATTTCACTACTTACATTTAATTTTTCAGCTAGTTCTGCTTGTGATAATTTTAACTCTTCACGTAATTTTTTAATATTTTTACTGATTTGCTTCAAAAACATATTTTTTCTCCTCTTTCTCTTTATACATATATTATATCACATAATTCTAATTTTAACTAGCTTTTGTATTTATTTGTTTTTATTTAACTCATAAGTATCGTAATAAAACTCTTCTTATATCAAGAAGAGTCTATTTTTAATGAAGATTATTATAACACTTTACTTAAAAAACTCACTAGTCTTGCGTTTTTTGGATGATCAAACACTTCTGTTGGAGTTCCTTTTTCGATAATTTTTCCTTGATCCATAAAACAAACTGTATCTGCCACTTCTTTCGCAAATCCCATTTCATGAGTAACAATTATCATGGTGATGTTTTTATTTGCGACTTCTTTAATTAAATCTAAAACTTCTTTAACCATTTCCGGATCTAATGCACTAGTTGGTTCATCAAATAATAACACTTTAGGTTCCATTGCGAGAGCACGAACGATTGCGACACGCTGTTTTTGTCCTCCTGATAAAGTAGAAGGATATACATCTGCCTTATCTTTTAAACCAATGGCTTCAAGCAATTCATAAGCTTTCTTTGTTGCTTCTTCTTTGGTTGCCTTCTTTAGTAATACTGGTGCTAAAGTAATATTTTCTAAAATTGTTTTATTATTAAATAAATTAAATTGTTGAAAAACCATCCCGATTTTTTGTCTTTGAATATTAATATCAACATTCATATCAGCAATATCAACACCATCAACAATTATTTGTCCACTAGTTGGATCCTCTAAACAATTTAAACAACGTAGGAATGTTGATTTACCACAACCAGATGGACCGATAATCGCAATTTTTTCTCCATCTTTGATTGTTAAATCGACTCCATTTAAAACATTTAAATTATCAAATTCTTTTACTAAATTAATTACTTCGATCACTTTTTGCCAACCCCTTTTCCATAAGTTTAACAAGAACTGTTATAATAACAATTAAAACTATATATATTAAGGCCATAACGATATATGGAACAACTACTGAATATGTATTAGTTCCAATTGTATTAAAGGCTGTATATAAATCGACAACTGTAATAAAACTTACGACACTTGTTTCTTTAATTAAAGTTATAAACTCATTACCTAATGTCGGCAAAATGTTTTTAATTGCTTGAGGTATAACAATCTTAATCATCGTTGTTTTATAACTTAATCCTAAAGCACGTCCAGCTTCCATTTGTCCTGGATCAACAGAATTTAATCCACCTCTCATAATTTCAGCAACATACGCTGCACTATTAAGTCCAAAAACAATTATTCCTACTACTAATGGATCTACTCCTTTTATCCCTAATGCGGGAAGCAAAACGTAATAAGCTAAAAGTAGTTGAACAACAATCGGAGTTCCTCTAAAAATAGCAATATAGGCTGTTGCGAGCTTATCTAATATTCTAATTCCTAATTTGTATTTTGGAGCTACTTTACAAATAGCCAAAAGGGTTCCAACAATAATCCCAATTATTAGTCCCATTACAGCAATTAAAAGGGTATTGAATAACCCTTTTAATATTAATTGTTGGAAATTTTCTTGGCAAATACTATTCCAAAATACTTCAAATTTATTTGCCCAATTCATTATTATCTTTCCTTTAAATTATGCGTTATTTGTAGCTTTAACCATTGCTGCAGCAGGAGCTTCGTCAACTACTACTCCGTAAATTTGACCATTTGCGATATCTTGGATAGCAAGTTGAGCTGTCTTATAACCTTTTGCTTCAATGTTAGCAAAACCATCAAATCCCCAGTCTGCATCACCTGCTACATACCAGTTACCAGTTGTACCAATTTGGTAACCAACTTTTTTACCAGTTAATCCAGCAAGTACTGCTTCAACGTCAGCTGCAGTTTTGCAGTTATCAAAATCAGTATTGTCAGCAGCAACAACTAATTTTTGACTAGCTTCATAATATGCATTAGTGAAATCATATAATGCTTCACGTTCAGCGTTTACTGTAATTCCAGCCATACCCATATCAGCATATCCACTGTCAACATTAGTGAAGATTGCGTCAAAATCAATATTTTTAACAACTAATGCTAAACCTTTTGCTTCAGCATATGCTTGAGCAATTTCAATATCAATACCATACATTAATCCATCAGTACCTACATATTCAAATGGTTCAAATGGGCAGTTTGTAGCAACCACAAATGTTTTATCATCATTTGTAGCGTTAGCATCTGTTACATAGCTAATTCCTTTTTTAGTTCCTGTTCCTTCAAAGTATTTAGCAACGATTTCATCAAATGTTCCATTTTCTTTAATTTCATCTAAGAATTTATTAAAGTCTTCTGCTAACTCGGTATTACCTTGTTTTACAACATAGGCATATTGTTCTTCAGTTAGTTTAATATCAATAATTTTAACTTTGTCACCTGCTCCACCACATGATGCAAGACCTAACATACAACAAATTACAAATAATAGTGAAATAATTTTCTTCATTTTGTTTACCTCTTTTCCTTGTTTTATTTTGTACTATTATCCTTGGCAATAAGAAAAAGCCAATCACTTGGCTTTATTTACAAACGCATCAAAGAAGTAAACTTATTGATACGATACACACGTATCAATAAATACATGTGTACTTACGATACTATGCTCAAAACAGATTATATCTATTTATCTTGTAAATAAAGTCTCCATAAAAATTAAAAAAGCCAAATTATTGGCTTAAACATTTCACATGATACTCAAAGCATAAAGCTTATCTTGTGGGATATTTAAGTCATTAACTTTTATAGATACTAGCATTATATCACTTAAGATAACCTATGTCAACATATTTAACTCAAGATGCCAATGTAAACGTATTCAAGTAAATTGTTAAAAAACCACCAACTTTTGTTGGTGGGTTCTGTATTTTACTCATGTTTAATTGATGCTTCTACACTAAAGCCTTCAGGATAACGTTTTTTTAGTTTTTCAATATTTAATTCAAATATTTTTTCTAAATCAATATCTAAAGATGTAGCCGCCTCTGCTAAATACCATGCAATATCTCCTAATTCTTTAATAAAGTTTTCTTTATCAAACTCATGACCATGAAACAAATGTTTTTTTAAAAGATCTATTACTTCTCCTGCTTCGCCATTTAATCCCATTACACTATTGATAAGCATTTCTTCTTTTGTTAGACTTTTATTGACTGTCACCATTGCTAGACGTTGATATTCATTAATTTTCATATTGTCTTGTATAATATAAACGTATAATATAGTTTATAAGTTTATATTATAATCCTTTCTTTAAATTTTATATAAACATAATAAATTATGTTATAATTTAATCGTACTGTGGATTTGTTTCTGTATTAGTACAGCTTAGACTGTT
>JAFTPH010000016.1 GCA_017463365.1 Bacilli bacterium | reverse complement strand
ATATTATAGAATATAAAAAGCATAAATAACTAAACTATTTATGCTTTTCTTTATGTTCTAATGGCGAAAGCCACTCTAAATTATTAACATTGTTATTATGTGTGTTTCTATCTTTGTGATGTAATTCATAATCAATATTTTTTGGTGGTTCTAAAAATGCCATTGCTACAAGTCTATGAATATATACATTTCTCATTTCTCCATACTGATTTATATGTACTCTATAATAACCTTTGTTATCTGCTGGTTTTATTAGTATAGATTCATAATTATTATAGCTCTTTAAGTTGCCATAGTTTGAGATGTAATAATTTCCGTCTGTTCCCTCTACCTCTTTGTAAACCTCGTCTTTTTGATTTCTAATTATGTCTATACAAAACACTTTATTATATACTAACTTGTATAATTTTTTAATTGTAATTGATTTTAAGCTCCCGTCAATAGTTCTTAATTTATAACTATTCTTACTTGAATCTCCTTTTAAATATTTTTTAGTATTAGCATTATAAACAACCCCATTTTCGTCTAAATAATAATAATCTGCGAATCCGTTTTCTATTTTTTTAATGGTGTGTTCTCTCCTTTCAAATAAATTTAAAACTTGCCACATTTCCCATGACTTGTTCTAAAATTACATGAAAGTTGAGATAATAATATTTTCATACTTTGCCCAAGATTTTTTCAAAAATTTAAAAATTCTCGGTGTGTATTTTCGGGAGCTTTTATGTCATTTTCTCTATTTTCGGTCTTTCCTCGTCCTCTCTATCTCCAAATCATATTTTGATTTCAAATTACGGTCGTTTTCGATTTTTTCTTGTTGTTCTTTCATATATAACATATAACCTATATCTTCTAAAAATCGATCAAATTTTAAGTCCATTTCTTTTATCTCCTTTATATTGATATAATTGCCTAAACGCCCTCGTTCCAAGAGTTTTAACTTGACTCTTCGAAAAATTTTCGTTATAATTATTTAAGAGATGTTTAAAAAAGGAAAAAAGTTTTGTTTAGGTAGAATATATTACATATTCTTTTATATATATATTAGACAATAGGTATAATACTTATTGTCTTTCTTTTTATTTTAAGCGGAGAGCGGACAGAGTCCGCGAACCGCATTACATATTAGACTATTTTTAAATTGTTTAATAAGGCTTTTTCTAATTGCTTACTGCTTATTTTTAAGTATCTTTGTGTTGTTTCTATTGAGCTATGTTGTAATGCCTCTTGAACTAATCTTATATCTTCGTCATTATCTCTATACAGATTTTCAGCAAAAAATTTTCTAAATGAGTGTGTTGATATATCTTCTAAACCTAAATAATCACAAACAAAATCTAAATGCTTTTGTATAGCTCTCTCTGTTATAGGTATTATTCTTTCATTACTTTTTATATTATGGTCTATACAAAATTGTTTGATGTATTGTACTAATTCATTAGGTACTACAAAATGTCTTGCTTTCTCTGTTTTCTCCTCTACAATGTTTAGTTTATAATAATGTCCCTCTTTTACAATATCATTTAAAGATAATTGAACTATGTCTGATATTCTTACTCCTACATTTGCCTCTAATATTAAAGCCATAGCCACTCTTTCATTTGGTCTATGATTTAAAAAACCTGCTCTTATGGTTTGTACTATTTCTATATATTCTTCCTCTGTAACTGGTCTTGTTTCTTTATTCATTATACCCACTCCCTTTTTCTTAACTTAATTCAATTATATCAAAAAGTTCGTATTTTGTCAAGAAAAGTTCGTATAATTTAGTCAAAAAATTAAAAATCTTGATTTTCTGCTAATTTCGAGTTCGTTTTTTCAGTATTATACGAACTTTTTATTTTTGAAGAGGTATAAAAAAATGACTATTTGATTTAATAGTCATTTACTTTTCATTTAAAATTCATTTACTTTTATTTAGTTTTTATTTACTTTCTTTTGAATCTGATTCATTTTTCTTCTTGTTTTCTTCTTCGGCTTTTGCTTTTGCTTTCTCAATTACTTTATTCTCTTTTGATTTAGCTTTATTTATTATTCCGTCTATGTAATCAAAATCAAGAACTACTTTCTTATCTTCTTCTTTTCCCTCGTTCTCTTTTTCCTCTAAATCTTTTAGTAAAGTCCATCTTGTTTTTAAGAAATTTACTTTTTTCTCTACATTATCAATAAACTTATTATAAATATCTTTATCAATATTTCCGTCAAGATATTTAATCATGTCATTTTTGATGTGTCTATACTCTTTTGGTTTTTTAGGTATTAAAATTACTTTATACCCTAATCTTGTATATCTTTCTAATTCCTCAAAATCTTCTTTGCTTACAATGTCCTCATTATAAGCCCTTACAATTCTTTTTTCTTCATTTACTCTAAATTTTCTCTTTTCTGCCATAGCAAAACCTCTCCTTTAATATTAAAATTTCACGGAATTTACGACTTTTACGGATTCAAAATTATTGTCCGAAATAATCGACTCCAAAACCCTCTTTTTTCGCGTTCTTCTGTGTTTCGGTTTCCCTCTTGTGTGTCTAACATCGGCGGAAATGCTAATTTTTTAAAGTCCTCGTTTTGCTTGATGTATAATTCTTGCCAGTGTATCTTTTGTTGTGTTTCTTCATTAAGTCTAATTTTTAAATCTTCAACTTCTTTTTGTAAAAATTCAATAATAAAATCATTATTTGAGTGTAGTTGTTTAGTTTCAATTTCATTGATATTATTAAGGTTTTCGTCATTGTTAACTAAATTATTACTAAACTTGTTAACATCACTTTTAAAACTATTCTTTCTTTGTTCCATTAAATAATTATAGCCATTTTCATTGATTTTCTCTTTTCCGTCAATATCTTTTTCAATAAAACCCATAGATTTTAGCTTTCCTTTTCTATTACTTATATTTTGAATAGTACAACCTAAATCTTCACTTACTTTTGCGAAAGTCCACAAAGCCATGTAAACAACCCCCAAACATTGCTATTTTTTACTTAACAAATGAACTAAACTTAACTTATTTTTCATTTAGTTTTGTTTATATCATAATTTTATAACATAGTCAAGACAACACTTTTAAATTAAACAATTTTATATAAATTAACTAAACTATAATATATATACCCAGAGGAGAGCGAGGGAGGAAAAAAAGCATAATAATTCCAGCGAAAAGCTAAAAATTACTATGCTTTTCATTATACCCGTCATGTCGCTCGGTCGTTATTTGCTCTTTTAATAGTTTACTTATTTCAAAGTAATATAGTTGCTACCTTTCTTTACGAAAGCCCTTTATACTTGTCCCTAAAAGTTATCTCATACTATAAATTCTCTACAAGTCCCCCGTATCCGTTTTTGTTTATTGAGAGTCCGCGATTTCCACATCTCTCCTACACATATTAAGCATATTAAAAGAACTATGCTTAACTGCACGCGATTTTCTGCGTCCCCTCGCGACAGGCTTATGATAATCTTTAAAGTGGCTCTTTCTTGCTCTTGCTCCACTCGGTTATAAATAACCTTAATTAAATTTTTGACATCAAAAAAGAGGTTTGTCGTTCCAAAACCTCTAACACTCTTTTACTCTTGATTCAAAAATTTAAAATTATCATAAAAAATTTTCTTAATCGCTTGACATTACAATTATATTTGTCATATAATAAGTATATCGAAAGTCGAGTTGTTTGGTTTGGAAACATACTTGACAGCTCGGTAGGTTCGCCAAAACTTACGGAGCATCTTTTTTTTTCTATTTTGATGTTGTTATAATATAATAAACTGAATTAAAAATCAATAGAAAAAAAGAAAATTTTAGAAATTTTTAGAGAGTTAATTTTTATTAACTCTCTTTATCGTTTATTTTGTCGTATTTACTTTTGACTTATAACTTGTCAATCTCGCTCGGAAAATGTCTTAAAAACGATTCTCATGCGTCCTACGATTATTTTTTCTAGGTTATGAGCTGAATTAGAAGCGGTCGATTTTTCTCACAACCTCACTACTTATTTTTATATTTGTCTATCGCGTCTTGTATCTCTTTTCCTTTTCCTCCGCCGTAATTGTCTTTGTACCATTGTTTTTCTTCTTTTGTTAAGCTGTCCCATTTACTTGGTGTTGAATCTTCAAATAAAGCACTATTTGTTAAACTAAAATAAAACCCAACAAATAACAATGTTGTAATAACTATCATACCTATAAAGCCCTTTAATTCGTCTTTATCATTAAAGGTCTTAAATATATTTAGATTAGTCTTTTTTGAAATTTCTTTTTTCTCTTGATATGTTTTCATAACTATTGTAAAACTAGTATATGTTAAAAACCCAAGAAATACTGCTAACATCAATAAAAGCATAAAAAAACCCCCTTTTTTTACATTATAACAGATTATTCGACTTTATTCTTCTTTTTTTGCTACTTGTCTATTTAAAATAATTTTTTCATCTACTACTTCGATTTTTAGTTCTTCTTTTTCTTTAATTCCCATTGCTTTCCTAATGTGAAAAGGAATTACAACTCGTCCTAATTCGTCAACCTCTAACCCTTTTTCTAAAATAATGCGGTCGCCGTCCATTAGCATTGTCAAATTATTGTTTGTTTCAATTCCTAATTTTCTTCTAAACTCAATAGGAATTACAACTCGTCCTAATTCGTCAACTTTTCTATTTATGCTTTCCATTTCCTCTTGCTCCTTTCCGCCAAGAATAAGTATAATTATAATAAAAATAGCTCCTATACAAGCTAAAATTATTTCTTCTATTGTCATACAATTACTGATGTATTGCCATAACTCCTCAAAAAACATAATACTCTCTCCTCAACTAAAATTTTCTTAATTATACAATAATTCAAAAAATTACGCAATATTTCAACAATTATTATCTCGACTTTTTCATAGCTACGAAAATTAAAGGTCTAATAATTTCCATACTAAATATCTATAATAACAATTAACAAGAAAGGAGCGAAGATGTTAGTATTTAAAATTAAGGAATTATTAGAAAAGAATAAAATATCAAGATACAAATTAAGACAATATTCTACACTTTCTTACGAACGCATAAATGACTATTATTTCGGTCGTGTAAAATCTTTTAAGGCGGAAGAATTAGAGCAATTATGCGAAATATTTAATTGTAATATTCAAGATATTATAGAATATAAAAAGCATAAATAACTAAACTATTTATGCTTTTCTTTATGTTCTAATGGCGAAAGCCACTCTAAATTATTAACATTGTTATTATGTGTGTTTCTATCTTTGTGATGTAATTCATAATCAATATTTTTTGGTGGTTCTAAAAATGCCATTGCTACAAGTCTATGAATATATACATTTCTCATTTCTCCATACTGATTTATATGTACTCTATAATAACCTTTGTTATCTGCTGGTTTTATTAGTATAGATTCATAATTATTATAGCTCTTTAAGTTGCCATAGTTTGAGATGTAATAATTTCCGTCTGTTCCCTCTACCTCTTTGTAAACCTCGTCTTTTTGATTTCTAATTATGTCTATACAAAACACTTTATTATATACTAACTTGTATAATTTTTTAATTGTAATTGATTTTAAGCTCCCGTCAATAGTTCTTAATTTATAACTATTCTTACTTGAATCTCCTTTTAAATATTTTTTAGTATTAGCATTATAAACAACCCCATTTTCGTCTAAATAATAATAATCTGCGAATCCGTTTTCTATTTTTTTAATGGTGTGTTCTCTCCTTTCAAATAAATTTAAAACTTGCCACATTTCCCATGACTTGTTCTAAAATTACATGAAAGTTGAGATAATAATATTTTCATACTTTGCCCAAGATTTTTTCAAAAATTTAAAAATTCTCGGTGTGTATTTTCGGGAGCTTTTATGTCATTTTCTCTATTTTCGGTCTTTCCTCGTCCTCTCTATCTCCAAATCATATTTTGATTTCAAATTACGGTCGTTTTCGATTTTTTCTTGTTGTTCTTTCATATATAACATATAACCTATATCTTCTAAAAATCGATCAAATTTTAAGTCCATTTCTTTTATCTCCTTTATATTGATATAATTGCCTAAACGCCCTCGTTCCAAGAGTTTTAACTTGACTCTTCGAAAAATTTTCGTTATAATTATTTAAGAGATGTTTAAAAAAGGAAAAAAGTTTTGTTTAGGTAGAATATATTACATATTCTTTTATATATATATTAGACAATAGGTATAATACTTATTGTCTTTCTTTTTATTTTAAGCGGAGAGCGGACAGAGTCCGCGAACCGCATTACATATTAGACTATTTTTAAATTGTTTAATAAGGCTTTTTCTAATTGCTTACTGCTTATTTTTAAGTATCTTTGTGTTGTTTCTATTGAGCTATGTTGTAATGCCTCTTGAACTAATCTTATATCTTCGTCATTATCTCTATACAGATTTTCAGCAAAAAATTTTCTAAATGAGTGTGTTGATATATCTTCTAAACCTAAATAATCACAAACAAAATCTAAATGCTTTTGTATAGCTCTCTCTGTTATAGGTATTATTCTTTCATTACTTTTTATATTATGGTCTATACAAAATTGTTTGATGTATTGTACTAATTCATTAGGTACTACAAAATGTCTTGCTTTCTCTGTTTTCTCCTCTACAATGTTTAGTTTATAATAATGTCCCTCTTTTACAATATCATTTAAAGATAA
This sequence comes from Bacilli bacterium, assembly GCA_017463365.1. Lineage (GTDB taxonomy): Bacteria > Bacillota_I > Bacilli_A > ML615J-28 > CAG-313 > HGM10611. Next base: position 929 of record JAFTPH010000016.1, on the reverse strand, counting down.
TTGAACTATGTCTGATATTCTTACTCCTACATTTGCCTCTAATATTAAAGCCATAGCCACTCTTTCATTTGGTCTATGATTTAAAAAACCTGCTCTTATGGTTTGTACTATTTCTATATATTCTTCCTCTGTAACTGGTCTTGTTTCTTTATTCATTATACCCACTCCCTTTTTCTTAACTTAATTCAATTATATCAAAAAGTTCGTATTTTGTCAAGAAAAGTTCGTATAATTTAGTCAAAAAATTAAAAATCTTGATTTTCTGCTAATTTCGAGTTCGTTTTTTCAGTATTATACGAACTTTTTATTTTTGAAGAGGTATAAAAAAATGACTATTTGATTTAATAGTCATTTACTTTTCATTTAAAATTCATTTACTTTTATTTAGTTTTTATTTACTTTCTTTTGAATCTGATTCATTTTTCTTCTTGTTTTCTTCTTCGGCTTTTGCTTTTGCTTTCTCAATTACTTTATTCTCTTTTGATTTAGCTTTATTTATTATTCCGTCTATGTAATCAAAATCAAGAACTACTTTCTTATCTTCTTCTTTTCCCTCGTTCTCTTTTTCCTCTAAATCTTTTAGTAAAGTCCATCTTGTTTTTAAGAAATTTACTTTTTTCTCTACATTATCAATAAACTTATTATAAATATCTTTATCAATATTTCCGTCAAGATATTTAATCATGTCATTTTTGATGTGTCTATACTCTTTTGGTTTTTTAGGTATTAAAATTACTTTATACCCTAATCTTGTATATCTTTCTAATTCCTCAAAATCTTCTTTGCTTACAATGTCCTCATTATAAGCCCTTACAATTCTTTTTTCTTCATTTACTCTAAATTTTCTCTTTTCTGCCATAGCAAAACCTCTCCTTTAATATTAAAATTTCACGGAATTTACGACTTTTACGGATTCAAAATTATTGTCC
>JAFTPH010000054.1 GCA_017463365.1 Bacilli bacterium | reverse complement strand
AATCTAGAATATACAATATGTTCTCTTGTAAACTCTGATTTATTTCTATAAAATTTGTTTGCGATAAACACTGGAATATAATCAGTCCAAGTATCTCCTGGAGTTGCTGATAACAGAATCCAATCATTAGACTTAGTTATTTTTAAGAAAGCTTTCGTCCAGGCCCCATACCCAACTACTCGCTGTTCATCAAAAATAAAAAAAGCACCCTTTACTTCAGAGTACTTTTTAATATTATTCCAACTATCTATTATTATCTTATTACCATATCTTTTATTCTGTTTTTCATCGGAACTTAAAAGGAAATGTGATAACTCACCTTCCCATTCTAATGTGTCTCGTTTACGGGCAGTGGTTATTATGTATAAATCTTTTGGTTTAGGTCTAAGTTTCATCGGTTTATAATCTGGATCTATACTACCGCCTTGCTCTTTAAAATAATAATAAAGGGCAGTCCTGGATTTCCCAGAACCAACCCCTCCGTTTAGGATGCAGCCATTTTTCATATTATTGACCGCATCCATTTGATAATCGTATAAAAATGGTTTTTTAGTTTTCTTCATTGACATCACTCTCGTTTAATTTCTTGTGAATCTTATAAAGAATATCATTAACTTTCTTGTGAGTTTCTTCACTTAATTTAATATATTCTTTACGTTCGTCATACCATTTAAATATTTCTCTTAAATCGCCTTTCTTCCAAGAAAAGCTCCACCAGTCACAAATCATCTCAATAATATAAACGTCAGGCATATCAAGAATAATCTCACCTTCATTTGGGTCATCATTAATTAAAACCCAATATTGCCAATGATGAGGATTATTATGAATATGATGTAACCATGCTTTATTAAAGTTTTGTACAACCTCGTAAGATTTATTATTTCCGTAGAAGTATTTATCGTATGCATCATATTCTTCTGGTTTATATTTAGATTCATCATGACCAAATTGACAATGATACTCGCATGCTGCTGTAGTTTCATCATCAAATAAATCTGGAAGATTCTTGTTCAACCATTGATAAGCTTTATATACATTCATTTTATGTTCTAATATATATTCATCATATTGTCTACTCATTTATACCTCCTCGACATTGTTTAAATATGGGATTTCCATCGGCATATATAGTTATTTCAGCATTTTCTTTTAAGTCACTAAGAATTTCTTCAGCCATTGTATCATCTTTAATTAAATAAGAAGGTATTCCATATTTATCGGCTGCTTGTGCTTCTATCTGACATCCATTAAATTTATTATTAATTATAATGTTTAAATACCATCCAAACCCTATAAAATAATCAGCCTCTGCTAACATTGAAATTGATTTTCCAAGACAATACATACCGAGGATGCGCTCCTTCTGGAATATCATGATCAATGTAAGTTTGAATTACTTCAAGTTCTTCACCTAAAATACTCTCCATAATTTTATGCATTTTTTGCATACTTTTTTTAATATTTTCTTCACTACGTCCTTTCATAGGACAACTAATAAATAATTTTTTCATAACATTCTCCTTTTTATCCCATTTTTAAAATTTCTATTCTTGGTAATACAATTACATCTCTATTAACAACAAAGTCGCTTCCGTTAAATTCTGTATCATAAGCAGGACCATCTTTTCTATACATAGGAATCGTTATATCATTTCTTTCATTAACAGTATAGCAACCTACTTCATTTATAATTTTTTCAATCCATTCTATTAATTTTTGTTGTTCTTTAATCAAATTGTTATTAATATCTTCTAAACTTTCAACTCTACCTTCTAATATTTGTTTCTCTGATCGTAATCTATAAATATCTTTTTCCATTTTATATCTTTTTTCTTTATAAGCTTCAATTAAATCTAATTGTTCATTATACTTTTTCTTTCTTATAAACATATTTTGCTCCTTTCATTTAATAAGCTCTCTTGTCGCAATAACTCGTCCGTCATCGTAACAAGTAAGTTTAATTTTCAAACTTAGTTCTGGAATAACAAACAACCATTTATTTGGCGCTGGATCTGGATAAAAACCTGCTGTATATTCGTACTCACCAAAGTACTTGTTAAAATGTTTAGTTAACCGATTTTGATACCAAATATCTTTATGTTTCATAGTTATTCATCCTTTCTTTTCAGTAAGCTCGTCTTCTGCTACGATATAACCTAAACCGCCAACTTTTCCGTAATATAATTTATGAGGAAAATCATGTTTAAAATCTAATCTTCGATTAACAAAATTCCAACAAGCCATATTTCCTTCTATCATAGCTTTATTAAATACTATGTCGTTTGTTAATGTTTTAGTTACTTCTTCGTCGACCACGAACTCTTTTCCGTCCTATACCTTGATGTAATACACTATCTTTTATTATTTTTACTATCATTTACTCTCTCCTTTCCAAACTCTAGTTTTTTCAAAAATATAATTATTAATGTTGCAGCTTGGATCATGACCATACTTATCTACATATGGAAATCCTTTAACATTACGTCCGTTCACTACCTTATCTTCACCAATGCCTACCACTCTATGTTTTTCATAACCATTGTGATAATTATGAACAAAGACAATATCTCCAACTTTAATATCGGAAATATCAGTCTCTTCAGCATCTAAGAAGTCTCCAAGTCGTTCAGTTAATGGTTGTTTAATATCAATTTCATGTAGCATTTCATTTAGTTCATAACCTTCTCGACTTTGATATCCACCAATACGACGTACAATTTTCCAACCTTTTACTACATAGATACCATTGTCGATCCATTCTGCATATTCGTCTGTTTCATCAACATCCACCTCGATTCCAATAGATAACCCACCTCCAAAGAAGTTACCTACTACTTGACAGAATCGAGCTAATCCATAAGGATCTTCAAAACTTCTGTATCCTTTTAATTCACAGTATTTTAAAAATGCGGTAACACTATCAATCCCACCATTCCAATGTAAATATACTCCGACGTTTCTTCCTTCTGGTTTAACGATTGCTCTGTTACCCATGATTAGTCATCTCCTAGTT
>JAFTPH010000053.1 GCA_017463365.1 Bacilli bacterium | reverse complement strand
TTATTATCTATTTTTGAAAAAAGCCTTAAAATGGGCTCTTTTCATCATGCCTTTTTTCCATATTCACTTTTCAAAGAACAATTTTCAGCTAACTAAAATATTTTTTAATTATTTACTTGATTTTTATATAGTTAGCTTTCTTACATTTAGTGGACAAGAGCGAAACCTGGGTATCCCAGTTGTCGCAACTGTCGAAAATGCAACTTGTTGCATTTTTCTTATCCTGCCTCTAAAATAAGCAAATTTGCAACACTTTTTAGTTCAGTGGATGAGTATAATAGCTTTACTTTTAGTGGATTAATTTTGAATTCTTCTAGATAATGTGGTATAATATTTGTGTTATAATTCTTTATGCGGGGAGGTTTCTAATGAAATATAAAGCTATATTTTTTGATAGAGATGGAACACTTACTTATTACGTTCAAGAAAAAGTTAATTGGCGTAATAAAATTATTGAAGAGTGGAGTGGCAAACCATTTGAACTTCCTTATGATAAAATGATTATGTTGTTTAATAAAGCAAAAGAGAATAGACCATATAAATATAAAAATTTAGAAGATGAAAAAGAATTCTTTCAAAGATATTATAAATACTTGCTTATAGAAGAAGGTGTAACTGAAAAAGTAGAAGCAAGAGCAAAACTATTATTTGATGAGTTATGGTGTAATGGTGATAGAGCATTATATCCTGAAACTATAGAAGTATTAGAATACTTTAAAAATAAAGGATTTAAAATAGGAGTTATTTCAGATACATCTCCATCATTACAATATTCATTAGAGCAATTAGGAATAGCAAAATATTTTGATTCTTTTATAGCATCATCTTTAGTAGGTGCAGGAAAACCTAGTCCAGTAATATTTAATGCTGCACTTGATTCAGTTGGAGTTAAAGCAGAAGAAAGTTTATATGTAGATGATTATAAACCAGAAGCTGATGGTGCAAGAGAACAAGGATTTACAACATTCTTAATTGATAGGAATCTAAAAGAAAAGACTGAATGGGAAATAAGTAACTTAAAAGAAATAATCGATTTTGTTGAAAAGTTGGAGAAATAATTATGAAAAAACCAAATAGATTAAAAAAAGGAGCTAAAGTTGCAATAGTAAGTCTTTCACGTGGACTACTTGGAGAAGAAAAATTTATTCATATTCTTGATATTGCAAAAGAAAGATTGGAAAAAGAATATGGATTAGAAGTAGTAGTTATGTCTAATGCTTTAAAAGGAAATAAGTATTTATACGAACACCCAGAAGCAAGAGCAAAAGACTTAATGAATGCATTTAAGGATAAAACTATTAAAGCAATCATTAACGCAATAGGTGGAGATGATACAATAAGATTACTACCATATATTGATTTTGATGTTATTAGAAATAATCCAAAAATCTTTATGGGGTTCTCTGATACTACAGTAAACCACTTTATGATGTATAAAGCTGGTCTTGTATCATATTATGGTGGATCACTTATGAATAACTGGGGAGAGTATGTTGAAATAAATGAATATACTAAAGAAGCATTAAATAAATCATTCTTTAATCCTAAAGAAACATATGAGATTAAACCATCCACATATTGTAGCTATGTTGATAAAAAAGTTAGATGGAATATAGATAACATTAATGTTAAAAGAGATGTAGAAGAAGAAACTATAGGTTATGAAGTATTACAAGGCAAAGGTAAAATACAAGGAAAACTTCTAGGTGGATGTGCTGAAACTTTTATATATTTAATTGGTACTCAACTTTGGCCTGCACTAGATGAATGGAAAGATAAAATATTATTCATTGAAGTAAGTGATGAAGAAGAAAGTGAATTAACTGAATACTATTTTGCGTGGATACTTAGAAATCTAGAAGCACAAGGTATATTTAATGTAATAAAAGGTATTATATTTGGTAAACCTCCAGTAAAAGAAAAGTATGAATCATATAAAGAAATACTATTTGATATAGTAAGTACTGATGGAAAACATAAAGATTTACCAATTATTTACAATGTTAATTTTGGACATGCTTATCCAATAGGAATAATGCCAATAGGACTAGAATGTGAATTAGATTGTGATAACAAGAAAATAACAATATTAGAGAAAATGACTAAATGAGGATAAATTAATATGATTAAATTAATAAAACCATCAATTGAATACCTTGAACAAATAATAGAGTTAAAACAAGATTTCTTTTCTAATAATGAGCCACGTATTCAAGGTTCTGGTTCAATAGATAAATATGATGATTTAAATGAATGGTTAAAAAGTATTTGTGATATTGAACAAGGTAAAAATGAAAAATTAGTTCCATCAACATATTATTTAATTTTGGCTGACAAAGAAGTAGTAGGAACTATTAGTATGCGTCATTATTTAACAAAAGACTTAGAAGAATTTGGTGGACATATTGGATATAGTATTAAACCAAGTGCAAGAAGAAAAGGTTATGCAAAAGAAGCGCTAAGATTAATATTAGAGTTATATAAAGATAAATATGATGAAATTTTAATAATGTGCGAAGATGATAATATAGCTTCAAATAAAACAGTTATTTCAAATGGTGGAGTATTAATTAACCAAATAGAAAAATTTGGTCTAAAGATAAATAGATATAAAGTTTGTTAAAACTTGGAGGTAAACATTGTCATATACAAATGAAGGTGAAAACTATCGTAAATATGGTATAGTAATAATCGAAAGTTATGATAAGACACTAGGATATACAGTATATGAATACAGAAAACCAACAATTAAAGAAAGACAAGAAATAATATTAAACTATATAATACAAAACAACAACGAACCAATTGATTTATTATATTTATCAAATAAACTATGTGTTACTAAAAGAACTATTCAAAAAGATATTAAAGTATTACAAAGTAACAATCTAATAGAAGTAATCCCTAACTTTACACAAGGTTCTCAAAGAAGAAATATAATTAAATATATTGGTCCACAAAAAGATATAACAGGAAAAGAATTAACTTTAGAATTATTATATGATTTAGATAATCCTTATGGATTTAGAGACTTTGACTGGGAAGAATTTAAGATGAATCCTAGTTTAGATAAAAGAATAATAAAAAAATAATGTGCGTATAATCAAATAAAAATATATATATTACTTGCGTATAGTCAAAAATCATCATAAAATACTAGGATATAAATTATATGATTCAGAAAGAAAACTAAATTATAAGTATAAAAATGTCATCATTTACCTTAATGTTGCGCAAAAAGTGTAAAAAGTTTAAGGTTAAAGTAAAGATTTAAAATATCAAATTAGGGTTATAGAAGAATTTAAAGGGGCAAAAGCATTAGAGATGTAATTAAAGAATGAATTGTTAAAAAACTTAAATTTAAGTAGAAGTAAAGAAAAAACTTAGAAAACATTTTCGCAATTTATTTTCTTAATTTTTAATAAATTTTCGTGATTTGAAAATATTTTCTTAATTTAAGGTATTCTTGTTTATACTGTATCATACAAACTGAAAAGCAAAAACAAAAAATATATACTGTTGAATAATTGGGCAGTTAATAACTGCACAATTATGAAACTAATTTTCATTAATATAAAGAATAAATAAAATTTAGGATAATCAAGATTATGATGTCGATAAGGGGATTTACAACACTTTTAAAGTTTAGTGAGTATATTAAATATCTTTTTTTTACAAGTTGAAAAATATTAACATTTTATAAAAGTAGCTAAATAAACCCTCTATTTTAGAGGGTTTATTTTTTGTTTTTCAACAAAGTAAAAAAGTAAAGTTTTTCGTATTATATATAATATAAGGGGGTAAAAATATGCATAAAATATACATTTTTATTGTATTATTATTAATTCTTACAGGATGTGATAGTTCTTCTGAAATTATCATTAATAATCCTATAGTTGATGATGAGAATAATACGGAAATAATAATTGAAATTAAAGGTGCAGTAAAATATCCAGGAATATATTCTTTTTCTAAAGGGGTTATGATGTATGAAGTATTAAATAAAATAGGGGGATTATTAGATGAAGCAGATCGAAGTAGGATAAATATGATACAAAGTTTTAATACCAATACCTCAATAAATATACCTTTTACAAGTGGAGAAAATACATCAAACAATCTAATTAATATCAATAGTGCTTCTTTAGAAGAGTTAATGACGCTTGAAGGAATTGGAAAAGCAAAAGCTCAAGCAATTATTGATTATCGTACAAATAATCTTTTTTCTAGTATAGAAGATCTTTTAAAGGTTAGTGGGATAAGTGAAGCAGTTTATAATAAAATTAAAGACAACATTACTGTATAAAAATTTAATTAATAATTTCCATTTTATTTTTATCACACTAGTATTGATTGGTGTTACATATTATTTTCAAAACTTTGTTTTTTTAATTATTTATCTAGTATATTTAGGGTGGTTATTTTTAAAAAACAAATATGTGTTTTTCTCAACAATTACTATTTCTGCTCTTTTTATTATAGGGTTAATAAATGCATATTTTAGTTATAAAGTTCGGTATTTGGGCGAAAATAGCGTTAAAATGACGGTTATAGCTAAAAATAATAATAGTTTAACGGTTAAAAGTGGTTTTCAAAAATATTTAATTTATACTGATGAATTATATGATATTGGAGATGTTTTAATAATAAAAGGAAACTTTTTAGATATCGATGAAAATCATGTACCCCTACTTTTTAATTATCAAAAATACTGTCGTTATCAAAGAATATATGGCCGGATAACAAACCCAGAAATAATTAAGATCAAAAATGTTTTTACTATTTCTAAAATACAAAACTTTACTTGTAATTATTGTGATAAATACTTTTCTAGTATTTCTTCATCATATTTAAAAGCCTTAGTAATTGGTAATAAAATATCTTTAGAAAAAGAAATGCTTAACAGCATTAATAGTTTAGGAATAAGTCACTTATTTGTTGTATCGGGTTTACATGTAGTGTTGCTTGCTGGAATGTTAGAATGGATAATAAAGAAAATTTTTAAAAAATCTGTAAGTTTAATAACCATCATTATTTTAATAATATATACTTTTATAACCAATATGGCTGTTTCAGTTATTCGCGTTGTGTTAGCTTATCTTTTAAAACAAAGCAATGAAAAATATAGTTTAAGTTTAACATCATTAGATCAGTTATCAATTATTACTATTTTTATTTTACTTGTTAACCCTTATTATCTTTTTAATAGTAGTTTTATTTTAAGTTTTGGTTTAACCTATTCACTAGTAATTGGTAGTAAATTATTAAACAATAAAAAATATTTTTTAAGTCTTTTATATATGAGTTTATATTGTCAAATTATTGGTTTACCATTTTCTTATAATTTTAGTAATGAATTTAATATAACTAGTGTGTTATTTAATATGGTTTTTGTTCCCTTTGTATCATATATATTTTTACCAGTATCACTTATTGTTATTTTTATCCCTTTCTTAAATATGCCATATGAATACTTAATTAAAATATTTGAGTATATGATTAAAATATGTGATAGAATATCAATATATATAAATTTCCCCCAAATAAATATTTTTTTCTTATGTATCTTTTTTATTATTATATATTATTTATTTAAACTAATAGAAGAACATAAGTTTAAAAAGAGTTTATTTGTTGTATTATTAATATATATGCTTGTGTGGGTAAACTATATAAAATTAGATATCTTCGATCAAGTTATCTTTTTTGATTTACCAAATGGAGAATCAACGCTAATTCATGGATCTTTTAATAAATATAATATTATGATTGATACGGGAGATATAGAAGAAAATAATACGATTGTGGAATATTTAAAGAAAAGAGGAATTAGAAAACTAGATTATGTAATTATAACTCACTCTGATAGTGATCATATTGGCGGATTAGAAAAAATAATGATGGAAGTAAAAGTAAAAAATGTGATAACTAATATTTATGAAAAAAGAGATATTTTTGAATATTATTATCGATATAATCAAAAACTTAAATTATATTATTTAAAGAAAGGCGATTACTTTAAATATCAAAATCTTAGTTTTAGGATATATTCACCATCTACTAATTTAGGAGATGTTAATAATAATAGTTTAGTTTTTTTAGCTGATATAGACGGTTTAAAAATCCTTTTTACTGGAGATATAGAAGCCTTAGGGGAAAAAACATTGGAAATAGATAAAGTTATTGAATGTAATCTATTAAAGATTGCCCACCATGGTTCAAAAACTTCCACAACGCCTACTTTTTTAAGGAAAGTATCATATGAAGTAGCTATTATTATGAATGGATATCATAATATCTTTGATTTTCCATCCCCAACAGTTATAAATCGTATAAAAGATAAGCCATATTATGTAACAGGATATGAGAAAACGATAATTTATCAAAAACTTTTTTTCAAAAAATATTTTAGAAAAATATAATAATGATTTACTTTCAAAAAAACGATTAATTTGATATAATATAAAGTAGAGGTAAAAGTATATGGCTATTGAAGAAATCTATTTATTTACAGGAACCGAAGAAGTACGAAATAGAACTAAAATGGATCGTATTTTGTCAAGTATGGATGAAGCTAAAACAAGTGTTACAAGATACGATGCCGATTTTATTAGTATTGGTGAAATTATTGAAGATGCCTTAACAATTCCTTTCTTATCAGAAAAGAAAGTAATTATTGTTAAAAATCCTCGTTTCTTAACAAAAGAAACGTCACCAATGAAACACGATACGACAACTTTTGTGAAATACTTAAAAAACCCATCTGATACAACAGTTTTAATGATTGATGCGGTTGGGATGGTATTAGACAATGATAATGAAGCAGTAAAAGCATGTAAGAAATATGCCTATATTGTTGATACTCAAGAACTTGAAACAGTTGAATATAAAGCGTGGGTAAAAAGATTATTTGTTTTAGGCGGAATTGATATTAGAGATGATGCTTTGAATTTGTTAATTGAGTATGTTAAAAAAGACTCAGTACGAATGGAACAAGAAGTAAACAAATTAATTAGTTATGTGGGATCTAATTCTAAAGTTACAGAAAGTGACGTAAAAGAGTTAGTTATTCCGAATATTGATGACGCGGTATTCTTACTTATCCGTGCAATTGTGGCGAAAGATAAAAAAGCGGTTTTAAAGATTTATAATTCGCTTGCGAATAACACACAAGATATTATGGGTGTTATCGCGATGGTTTCTTCGACTTTTGTAGATTTATATAAAACAGCTAAACTTTTAAAAGAAGGTTATAAACAAGGAGAAATCGCAAGTTTATTTAAAATTAGTAATGGTAGAGCTTACTACTTAGTAAATGATGCGAAAAACTTCAGTATTGATGCTTTAGAAGAATATATTTTAAAACTATCTAATCTTGATTACCAAATAAAAAGTGGTCAAATTGATAAAAATTTAGGAATTGAATTATTATTACTTGGCATGTAGGTGAAGTTATGGAAAAAGAAATACAACAAGAAGAATTAATAGAATATAGTTTTAGTGAACAAGAAGGCAAAGAATTTGTCGATTATGAACGTAAAAATATTCTTAAGTTAATGATAAATTCTTTTATTATTTTTGGATACGCATTAATAGCTTTTTTCCTAGGAGCAAAATGGGCCATATATATCTCAATTTTTCCGTTATTATTAGGAATATTTTGTGCTTTATCGTTTAAAAATATTTTAAAAAACTACAAAGTTATTAAAGAAACAAGAATACCAAATGAGATAAAAATAATGATTAGTGATGATTATATTGTCTTTTATGAAAAATATCCTAATGCTGAAGCTAAAGAAATTGTAAAATTTTCAGAATTTAACGAACTAAGAGAAACGGAAAGTTTGTTAGCTCCAGTAAAAGGAACAGCAGCATACTTTATTAAAAAGGATGCTTTAGGAGAACAATACGAAAAATTAAAACGTACTTTATTACTAAATGTGAAAATTTATAATGGAATGATTGTTAAAGAAAAAGAGGTTTATGAAAATAGATTTGCATATTATTCTAAAGATTCTAAATTTATTAATTATTCAAAAGCCAATACTATAAGAAATAGTGTTTCGCTTTATTATTTATTATCATCAGTGTTAATTTGTTTAATTACGATGAAATTGCCTATGCCTTTTATAATTATCGCTGGTGCAAGTTTATTTGTTATTGGCATTGGATGTTTAATCTATTTATTTATGCTTGATAGAAAAATACCAAAAAACTGTCGAAAACATTTTGACAAGATAATAATAATTGCTGTTTTATTTATACTTTTACAATTAAGTTTACTTTTAATATATTAATGGAGATAAAATATGAAAAATATTAAAGAAATGACTTTAAAAGAAAAAATTGGACAATTAATATTGCCCGGATTCCACTCATATGAATATGATGAACAATTAAGAACTTTAATTGAAGATTATCATGTTGGGAATGTTATCTTATTTACTCGTAACTTTGAAAGTGCCGAACAAATGAGAAAATTAACAAATAAAATACATGAAGAAGTAATAAAACATACTGGAGTTGTACCATTTATTTCAATTGACCAAGAAGGTGGACTTGTTACAAGAATGATGAAAGATGTAACATTTGCTGCAGGGCCAATGACATGTAGTGCGGTTTCTGAAGATGCTGCTTTTGATACAGGACGTATGCTTGCCTATGATATGATTGGTTTAGGAATGAACTTAAATCTAGCTCCAAGTTTAGATGTTAACAATAATCCAAATAATCCGGTTATTAATGTACGTTCATACTCAGATGATCCAGCACGTGTAAGTGCTTTTGGTAAAAAATTTATTAAAGGATCTTTAGAATATGGTGTTCTTCCATGTGCTAAACACTTCCCAGGTCATGGAGATGCGGCAGTAGACTCTCATTTAGGTCTTCCAACTTTGGAACATGACACTAAGCGTATGCATGAAGTAGAAATGAAACCATTTATTGAAAATATTGATGTTCCAGCTATCATGAGTGCTCATATCTTATTCCCAGCCTATGACACTGTTCCAGCAACTCTTTCAAAAAAAGTTTTAACTGGTATTTTACGTGAAGAATTAGGATATAAAGGATTAATTATTACCGACTGTTTAGAAATGAAGGCTATCGCTGATAATTACGGAACAAGCGAAGGAGCATTACAAGCAACAAAAGCTGGTGCAGATTTACTTTGCATTTGTCATACTTTAGAACGCCAAGTTCGTGCACTACAATTGATTGAAGAAGCTGTACTTGATGGATCATTACCAGAAGCAGAATTAGATGCGAAAGTCGAAAGAATCTTAAAAGCAAAAGAAGCTACTCTTCCTTATTTAGAAAAATACTTCTATAATACAGAAAAAGAATTTAGCGATGAAAATAATAAACGTGCAGCTGAAATCGTTGATAATTCTTTAACATATGTTTGTGGAGTTGAACCAAAATTAACAAATAAAACATTAGTTTTAGCTCCGGTCGCTCAAGCTAAAACAATTATTGAAGATGAATTTGATGAAAGAAACTTAGCTAAAGTATTAAAAGCAAACTTCCAAGACTTAGATGTTTTAGAAATGGTAAATGATGAAGCATTTAAACAACAAGTTTTAACAAACATTAAAAACTATGATCAAGTAATTGTTTTCAGTTATAATGCTAACGTAACTCCATGGCAAGTAGCTTTAATTAATGAAATTATTCAAAATAATAAAACATATGTTATTTCATTAAAAGGTCCATTTGATTATCATAAATATGTTGGATTAGAAAACTATATGTGTTTATATGAATATACTCCTAACTCAATTAAAACAGTTGTTAAATACTTCAAAGGAGAAGTACAACCAAAAGGTACTTTACCAATTAAACTATAATCAAAATAAAAAACATTAGGATTACTCCTAATGTTTTATTTTTGTCTATTAAGCCATTTGATTTAAAGCTTTTGATAAACGTGATTTTTGACGGCTTGTATAATTCTTATGATGAATTCCTTTAGATACAGCTTTGTCAAGTTTTTTACATGCAAAATTATATGCTTCTTGTGCTTTCGCTTTATCTCCAGCAGCTACAGCTTCATGGAAGTTTTTAACTGCAGTTTTTAAAGATGAATTGAAAGAAGCGTTTAATAATCTCTTCTTGTTATTAGTGATATCACGTTTCTTTTGTTGTTTGATATTAGCCATTATTACACCTCCGAAGATTTTAACATACATATTGTATCACAATTAGTAAAAAATTACAAGTAATAAAATTAATTATTTTTTAAGATTTGGAAAAAAATAGTTATAAAAAAATAAAACGGGTTCAAAATATATGTGAGGTGAAAAAATATGCACAAAAATCAAAATTTTAGAACAGACCTTGCGTGCGAGGCCATCCAAAGATATCAAGAAAATATCTGTAACACTATTACCGAAGAAATAACCAAAGATAAACTAAAAATAACTAAGACGGTTGTAGGATTAGAAGATGAGGAGTTAGTTGGTAAAAAGAAAGGAACTTATTTCGCAATCGATTTAAGTAATACGAATTTTCATGATACCAAAAGTTGTATGGAAATTGAAAAAGCGTTAATGGATGTTTTATGTGAAATACTTAAAGAAAATAATTTAATAAATAAAAAATGTTTAGTTATCGGACTAGGTAATATCAATGTTACTCCTGATAGTTTAGGACCATATGTTTTAGATAATTTAGTTGTAACACGTCATTTATTTAAGATGGATACGGTTAATGTTGGATATAGTGAGGTAAGTGGATTAACTCCAGGAGTAATGGGGGCCACAGGAATTGAAACTTTCGATATTATTCAATCAGTGGTTAACAAAATAGGAGTTGATTATGTCATTGTTGTTGATGCTTTAGCATCGGCTAGTATCTCGCGGGTTAATAAAACAATTCAAGTAACGGATACAGGAATAAGTCCAGGATCAGGAGTAGGAAACAAACGTAAGGAACTAAGTATAGAAACCCTAGGGATTCCAGTTATTGCTGTTGGAGTTCCAACAGTTGTAGATGCGGTAACAATTGTCAGTGATAGTATGGATTATATTGTTAAATACTTAAATCAAAAACGAATGGGTACTTCATCAAAAGCAAATGCTCTAACAGTTAAAGAAGTAAAAATTGATTATGAAGAAGCATCTTGTGTCCCAGAAAATTTTAAAGAACATTTAATGGGGCAAATTGGAATGTTAGAACCTCATCAAGTAAAAGCGTTAGTTGAAGATGTCTTAAGCCCAAATGGTTACAATATGATTGTTACACCTAAAGAAATTGATGCGGATGTCGAAGATTTAGCGAAGATTTTAGCGATGGCAATTAATATCACCTTACATGAAAGTTTGAGAAAAAGCTACTTAGGATAAGGAATATTTAAGATAACGTAATTATATAATTAAATATGAAATCCAAATATTTAATATATATAATAATGATAATAGCTCTAATTAATAATATCTTTATTACTTTTGATTGTTTTAAAAATATAACCTATAATTTACAAATTCAAGAGTTTAAAAGTTTTATACCAAATATCGAAAGTGAACCATACATTATATTAATAATTAGATATATAATCTATTTTATCTTTTTTGTGGAGGTTTTATGAAAATAAAGAAAGGTACAATTTTACTAGTTTTAATTGTTTTAATAATTGGAATTATTATAGGTTCTCAAAATAGTATTGGAAGTAGTAATTATTTTGAAGAATCAAAAAATGAATTTGAACAAAATATTACAAATCCCGATAATGAATATACTGCTAAAAATAATCAAGTAGAAGGGAATGTTTTAAGTAAAGTAGCAGTCAAAATCGATGAAAAATTAAATGATTTATTAACAAGTTTATTAGAAAAAATAGCATAATTTATAAAAATAAAGTCAAAGCTTTAAACTTTGACTTTTTATTTGAAATCTAAAAATATATTTAGTAAAATATATATGGTGATTAGTATGAATAAAATATTTATAAGACTATTTCAAGTATTTTCCAATCAGTTAGTTAAATTAATTAAATGGGAAGATCCGTTAGTTTTAAGTGGAGAAAAGACATTAAACAAGCTACCAAAAATGTTAAAAGAGCAAAAGATTGTGAATGTCTTTGTTATTGTTGATCCTAATATTTATCGTTTAGGTTTAAGTGATGCCTTTTTAGATGGATTAAAAGAAGTAGGTATTAATTATGAATTATATACGGAAGTGAAAAATAATCCAACAATAGAAAGTATTGAAAAAACCCTCACAAGTTATCAAAAGAAAGTTTTTGATTTAACGATTGTGATAGGTGGTGGTTCAGCAATCGACACAGCCAAATTAACTTTAATTGTTGCTGAAAACAAAGGAAAGAAACTAAAACAATTACGTGGATATTTTAAAGTTAGAAAGAGAATTCCTCCCCTTATTGCGGTGCCAACAACTGCTGGATCAGGTTCAGAAGTCACTATTGCGGCAGTGGTAACAAATGATGAAACTCATGAGAAATATGCAATTACATCTCCTAAAATATTACCAAGGATGGTAGTGCTTGACCCTAATTTGACAATTAATCTTCCCCCATCAATTACTGCCTATACTGGGATGGATGCTTTAGTTCATGCAATTGAATGTTATATTGGAAAAGCGAATACTAAATATACTAAAAAAATAAGTTTAGAAGCTATTAAAATTATATGGAATAATTTACGTATAGCTGTAGAAGATGGTAAGAACACTGATGCGAGAAACAAAATGTTAGAAGCCTCTTTTAAAGCAGGTTGTGCTTTTACAAGAGGTTTTGTCGGATATGTTCACGCAATATCTCATCAATTGAGTGGATTTTACAATATTCCTCATGGTCTAGCAAACGCAGTAATACTTCCAAAAGTTTTAGAACAATATGGTAAAGCAATTAATAAAGATATGTATAAGATATATAAAGCATTAGGATACCAAGATAATCTTTCAATGGATGAAGCAAGATGCTTTATTATTAATGAAATATATAAGATGAATAATAGTTTAAATATTCCTAAAAAATTTGAAGGAGTTTTGGAAAAGGATATTGAAACAATGGTAAAAAGATGTATGAAAGAAGCTCATCCAATGTATCCAGTACCGAAGATTTTAAGTAAAAAGAGCCTTATAAATATTTATAAAGAAATGATTTAATTTTGTAGATTTTTAATACTAAATATGGTATAATATATATACAAGGAGGAAGTTTTATGAACTTACCTAACAAGATAACATTATTTAGAGTATTGATGATTCCTATTGTTATGGTTATTGGAGAACTAGCTTTTCTTCAAGAAACATATATGTTTAACACAAACTTTTTAACAACAGGAAACTTTATATTATTGATATTATTTTTAGTATGTGCCTTTAGTGATTTTCTCGATGGTTACATCGCTAGAAAACAAAATATTGTCACTAATTTTGGGAAATTTGCTGATCCACTAGCAGATAAAATTGTGGTATTAGCTTTGTATGTAATATTATTAGAACAAGCAAATGCTTTAGCAGGTTGGATGGTAACTCTTATTTTCGCAAGAGAATTTATTGTGACAGGCTTTAGAGTAATTGCTGCTAGTCAAAATATTAATATTGCGGCAGGATGGCTTGGAAAAATTAAAACAAATTTACAGTTTTTAAGTATAGCAGTATTACTTGTATTTGGTTCAATGGATAACCAAATTGCACAAATTGTTATTTTAGTAATTCTATATGCAACTGTATTAATGACAATAATAAGTGGGACAGAATATATTATTAAAAATCGAAAAGTATTAGTAGATGAAAAGGAGTAATAATATGGCAGAATTAGATAAAGAGAAAGCCTTACAGGATACGTTTAAGGCAATAGAAAAACAATACGGTAAGGGTGCCGTAATGAAACTTGGAGATAAAGCAGTTGAAAAGGTTGAAGTTATTCCATCTGGATCAATTGCCCTTGATGTAGCATTAGGTGTTGGTGGTTATCCAAAAGGAAGAATCATTGAAGTATATGGTCCTGAAAGTAGCGGGAAAACAACATTCGCCCTACATGCAATTGCGGAAGCTCAAAAAATGGGTGGATATGCAGCTTTCGTTGATGCTGAACATGCATTAGACCCAACATACGCAAAAGCCTTAGGTGTTGATACAGATAATTTAATCTTATCTCAACCAGATAATGGTGAACAAGCTTTAGAAATTGTTGAAGCATTAGTTAGAAGTAATGCAATTGATATTATCGTTATTGACAGTGTTGCCGCACTAGTTCCTCAAGCAGAAATTGAAGGAGATATGGGAAGCAGTCATGTAGGTCTTCAAGCAAGACTTATGAGCCAAGCAATGCGTAAACTTGCAGGTATTATTAACAAAACAAAAACTGTTGCTATTTTCATTAACCAAATCCGTGAAAAAGTTGGGGTAATGTTTGGTAATCCCGAAACAACTTCAGGTGGACGTGCTTTAAAATTCTATTCAACAATTCGTTTAGATATCAGAAGAGTAGATCAAATTAAACAAGGAACTGAAGCTATTGGTAATTTAACAAAAATTAGAGTTGTAAAAAACAAAGTAGCTCCACCATTCAAAGTAGCTGAAGTAGAATTAATCTTTGGTAAAGGTGTTTCATATGTTGGTGAAGTCTTAGATATGGCTGTTAATATGGACATTGTTCAAAAGAGTGGTTCATGGTTCTCATATAATGGTGAACGTTTAGGTCAAGGACGTGAAAACATTAAAGAAATGTTAAACAACAATTCTGAACTAGTTAAAGAATTAGAAGCTAAAGTTAGAGAGAAATTAAAAGGATAAAAAAAGTGACATCTTTTAGATGTCCTTTCTTTTTTAAAGTATGATAATTATTTCTAGACAAATAATATAAGAGGTGATAAAAATGGAAAGTTCTGTAAAAGTAACATCACTTAAAAAAACCTTTAAACTATCCAAAAAACAAATGAAAATTGATAAAACCAAAAGTAATTTAAAAATTGCTGTTAACGATATTTCATTTGAAGCTTATCCGAATGAAATATTTGGATTGCTTGGACCAAATGGGGCTGGTAAAACTACAACCCTTAGATGTATTTCAACATTAATCAAACCTGATCAAGGAGAAATAAAGCTTGCAGGAATTGATATAAAAGAAGATACTAAAGTTAAAAAACATATAGGATTCTTAACTAATGAATTAAAATTAGAAGAACAAATGACTCCGAATTATGCTTTTGAATATTTTGGTAAATTTTATGATTTAACAAAAGAACAAATCGAAAAACGAAAAGAAGAATTATTTAATGAGTTTGGTGTAAATAAATTCGCAGAAGTAAAAATTGGTGATTTATCAACAGGAATGAAACAAAAAGTTTCAATAGTGGTATCATTAGTACACGATCCAGATATTATTATTTTTGATGAACCAACTAATGGACTAGATGTTTTAACAGCAAGAACCATTACGGATTATTTAAAAAACTTAGCTAAAAATGGTAAAACTGTAATCATTAGTACGCATATTATGAGTTTAGCTCAAAAATTATGTGATAGAATTGGAATTATTATTGATGGTAAAATGGTTATTTGTGATACTTTAGAAAATGTTTTAAAAGAATATCAAAGTGATGACTTAGAAGAAGTATTCTTTGAAATATATTCAAAGGAGGCTTGTTAAAATGCGTCATATTTTAAATATTGTTAAAAAAGAATTAGACAAAATTTTTACAAACCCTAGATTAATTTTTTCAACGTTTATTTTACCGGGATTAATGATTTTTTTGATTTACTCAACAATGGGTAATATTGCGAGTGTCGAAGTAGATAAAGCAACCACTAGTACGAGCGTTATTTATTTAATTAACTCTCCTGAATGTTTTGAAGAAATAATTGACGCATATAATGAAGTGTATCCAGTGGGAAACCCTAATAATATTAATTGTAAGTTTATACGTTATCAAGAAGAAGAAATTACAAGTGAAGAATTACAAAATGATTTAAAGGAAGCAAAATGTCATGCTTATGTAGTATTTGAAAAAGGCTTCGAAGAAATTCTTCAAAATCGTTTAAATGATCAAAGTTTACCACTTCCTGTAGTAGATTGTTATATGTTATCTACTTCAAGTATTTCATCAGTCGCATATCAAAAAGTATCGACTTTACTAAAAGCTTTAAAAGATTATAAAATTAAAGAAACTTATGGCGATATCACTATTATAAATGATCAAACATTTGATTTATCCACAAAAGAAGAACAATCAAACTTAATACTTGGTATGATTTTACCAATGTTTTTAATGATTTTTGTCTTCGCTGGAGGATTATCAGTTGGTGCTGATGCGATAGCAGGAGAAAAAGAACGTGGAACAATTGCGACAATAATGATGGCACCAATTAACAAAAATGAAATTGTTATTGGAAAAGTGGCATCATCAATTATTATTACCATAATATCGGCTATTGGTTCATTTATTGGGGTAGCATTATCCCTTCCATCAACAGAAGATATCTTTGGTGGGGCTGATATGTCGATGTTTACAACTGGAACATTTGTGGGATTATTCTTATTAATAATGTCAACAGCTTTGATTGCGGTAACATTATTCTTAATTGCTTCAACGCTTGCCAAATCTGTAAAAGAAGCAACCGCTTATTCAATGCCTTTCTATATTATATCAATGGTAATTTCAGTATCAACAATGTATATGGAAACATTACCTAAAGAAATAACTGGTTACTTAATTCCAATTTATAATTTAAGTCTAGGTTTGAAAGGAATTTTAATTGGTGATTTAACAATACCATATTTATTATTAATTATAGGAAGCAATTTTGTTTACTTCATATTAGGTGTTTTATTAATGGTAAAATTATTTAAAAGTGAAAAACTTATGTTTGCGAAATAAGAATTGGGAAACCAATTCTTTTTTTAAAAAGAAAAAACAAACTAAAATAGTTTGTTTTAAATACTGTTATTTTATATAATCTTCTAAAGTAAGAGGCTTTCTTATTTTAGAATTATCAAGTAAAGTCTCATATACTTCATCAATGATTGCTCTTGGAGTACTTGTTCCTGAACCAATATATATTTTATTAAATTTATCTAAAAGTGGTAAATTTAAATCATTAACCGTTTCAATAAAATAGATATTATTATTATATTTACTTATAATATCGGCTAATTTTTTAGAATTATGGCTATTTGAATCACCAACAATGATAAATGCTGTTGCCTCATCGTTTTTATGTTTTGAAGTAATATTTTTAATCATTTCTTGTCGTTCTTTAGCCGCATTGCATACTTTTTCCATTATTACTAGATGAGGATATTTTATTTTTAAAGCTTCAACAATTTCAGCTATATCATAAGTAGACATTGTTGTTTGATTTGTAACGCATATTTTATCTGATGCAATGGTTAAATTATTAACATCATCAAGAGATTGAATTAACTTAACTTTGTCTCCAAAAGAAAGGGCAGTTTCAACTTCAGGATGCATATCAGAACCAATGTATAAAACGATATAATCATCATGTAAATATTTTTGGATAACTTTAATAGAGTTTTTAACAAAAGGGCAAGTTGTATTATAATAAGGTAATTTCTTAGCTATTGCTTGGTTAATAACTTCACTACTTACACCATGAGCAGTAAAGATCACACTACCATTTTCGATTATATTGATCATCTCAATCCTTTTACCTTCTTTATGGACGATTACACCATTATTTTCAAAATATTCACTCACATATTTATTGTGAACGATTTCCCCAAGCATGTGAATGGGTTTAATAGTATTAGGATTGTTTATAATTCTATTGGTTTCATCAATTGCGTTTCTTACTCCAAAACAAAAACTTTGAATTGGTAATTTAATTATTTCTCTTTTCATAATACTCACCTTTATTAAAGTATAGCATAATTTTTTAAAAAAAGAAGGATATTGTTTAAAAAAATATATTTTATTTAATAGAAAATTTAAAAAAGTGATATAATTGATATATATTAATATAAGGATGGAGTTGTTTATATGAAGATTATTAATAAAATGATAAAATCAATAGTGTGTATTTTTTTAATAACTATTTTTTTACAAATAATAACTATTAATGGAGCTTATTTTGCCCCAATTTATGTAGTTGATGATATTGAATATAGAGTTGAAAATGACACTGAAAATACAAGAGAAGTATCGGTAAGCGGATATGTTGGTACTTCGGATGAAATTGTCATACCAAGTCATATTACATATGAGGGGAAAACATATACTGTAAAGTATATTGCCTCATACGCTTTTGCTAATGAAACAAGTTTTAAAAAAATTACTATTCCTAAAACAATTGTGAATATAACAGAGTATGCGTTTTATAAGTGTACAAGTTTAGAAAGCATTACAATTCCAAACACCATTACAGCTATAAGAACATCAGCATTTGAAGGATGTACGAATTTAAAGGAAGTTATTTTGGAAGAAAAAGGGGAAACATTAACCATAGGTGAATATGCTTTTAAAGGATGTACAAGTTTAAAAGAAATAGTAATTCCTTTAAGTGTTGAAATAATTAAGAAAGGTGCATTTTATAATTGTTATGAATTGACTATCTATTGTAAACAATACGCTCAACCAGAAAAATGGAGTGAGGATTGGAATTTAGATAATAGACCTGTTGAATGGAATTATTGTAAGCATATATATGTAAATAGTTTTAATGAATATAAACATTATGAGGAATGCACTTCATGTGGAAATATTATTAATAAAAAAGAACATACTTATAAAGATGAAGATAGCGTTGATTGCCAAGAATGTGACTATGTCATTCCAAGATTATCATTTGTTTTAAGTAACTATGGAGATGGATATCTTGTAAATGGAATAGGAACATATAAAGATTCTTGTGTTGAGATTCCTTCAACTTATAAAGGATTACCTGTTGATGGGATAACCACTAATGCATTTTCTGGAAATATAAATATCAACGAAGTAGTTCTTCCCAATACCATTAAAAGTATTGGATGGCATGCTTTTTCTGATTGTACAAATTTAAAAAAAATAACAATTCCAACTAGTGTTATAAGAATTGATTCAAATGCCTTTGAAAATTGTACTAGTTTAAATGTTTATTACGATGGTACTGTTAATAATTGGATCAATATTAGTTTCTCATCATCAAATATTTTTGCAGATATAGATACATTATATGTAAGAAATGAAAATATGGAATATAAAAAATTAGAAACTATTTATTTAACTTCTAATGAAATAAATATTAAATATTATGTATTCTCTGGAATGCAGGAAATAAAAAATATAAAAATTAGCAAAAATGTTTCTTCAATAAAAATAGAAAGCAATGCTTTTAATAATTGTGATAATATAAAAAATGTTTATTATGAAGGAACGCTTGAAGATTGGTTAAAAATCAAGATATATGATGAATTTTCTAATCCAATGATATATGCAGAAAACTTCTATTATCTTGATGATAATAATAATTATCAATTACTAGAAAATATTATTATTCCAGAAACGATTACAGAAATAAACGACTATCAATTTTATGGATTTAGTAATGTGTATGGTTTAACGCTTCATGATAATATAACTAAAATAGGTTATTTTTCCTTTTATTCTTGTGAAAGGTTAAAGTTCATTCAAAACTTTTCAAATGTTAATGTAAAAGGTGTTTCAAATGCCAAATTAGTTAATGAAAAAACTTTATTTGAAATAATAGAAAAAGATGATTATGTTTTTGTTCATTTTGGAGATGAGTTTTACTTAGTAAATTATAAAGGTAATAATTCTTCTTTGGAATTACCAATAAATATAAATGGACAAAGTTATGATATTTCAAAAAACGCATTAACTAATAATAAAATACAAAGTGTAATTATTCCGGATGGAGTTAAGAAAATAGACCATGGAGCATTCTCTGGATGTACGTCATTAAAAAGTATCGAAATTCCAAATAGTGTCACAAGTATAGGTGTATGGGCATTCTCTGGGTGTACAATGCTACAAAATGTAACATTTCCAAATAAACTAGAGAATATTGAATGGAGTATTTTTAATAATTGTGAGCAATTATTAAACGTATATTTTAGCGGAACAATTGAAGATTGGTGTAAGTATTATTTTTCAGATAATACTAGCAATCCAATGTATTACGCAAAACATTTCTATATACTAAACAATGAAGATAAATATGAAAAAGTTACATCAATAAAAATTCCTGAAGGAATAACGAAAATTAATCCAATGCAATTTTATGGTTTCCAAGATGTGACAACTATTGAAATACCAAGCAGTGTTAGAAGAATATCGAATGAGTCATTTATAAAATGTACAAATTTAAAGGAATTTATCGTTGATCAAGATAATGAATATTTTGAATCAATAGATGGTAATTTATACGATAATACAACTTTAATCGCATATGCTGCGGGAAAACTTGATGAAAATTATGTAATGCCATTACACATAAGTGAAATTGAAGATTATGCATTTGAATATTGTACTTACCTAAAGAATATAACTTTATCTCCGCAAATGAATGAAACAATTAATGGAAGTTATTTTGAAAATATATATGTTAATGAAAATAGCCCATATTTAACATCAATAGATGGAGTTTTATTTACAAAAGATGGTAAAACATTAGTATCTTATCCATCAGCTAGAGAAGGAACTAAATATGTAGTTCCTGATGGAACGAAAGAAATATCTTGGCTTGCATTTAGATTGGGAAATAAAAACCTTGAAATAACTATTCCAAAATCTGTAGTAGAAATTGATTTTAATTCTATTACCCAAGAAGATTATCATACAATTACTATTAATGCTTATAAAAATTCTTCGGCTTATGAGATGTATAATAATCGAAGATATTATAAGGTTAATTTAATTGAAGACTGTGATTTAGAAGTTGTTGGACTTGAAGTTTTACGAGGGCCAATTAAAAATACTTTTCTACCTAATGAATATATATCTTTAAAAGGTATGCTAGTTGCCAAAAAGTATAGTGATGGAACATATGCGGTTACAAGTGATTATATTATTAATTACAATATTGATGGAACTGGGGAACAAATTGTGACAATTTCTTCTTCAGATAATAAATTTACAACTGAATATAAGATTTATATTTCGACAGATAATACGATTGCTGGAACAATCGATAATAATTTTAATTATAAATTTAATATTGAAAATAAAGAATTGTGGCTTGAGGGCTTTGGTGATTTAAGTACAATACCTTGGGAAGATTACAAAGAGGATTTAAGTAAAGTTTATTATAAAGGATCAATTGAAGATTGGTGTAATATAACTTTCAATTCATATTACGATAACCCGATGAATTATGCAAAGGAGTTTTATATTACTGATGAAGAAGGCAATTATTATATGCCAACTGAAATAATTATTCCAGAAGGAGTTGTTGCAATTAAAAATAACCAATTTATAGGATTTAGCTCAATTGTAAAGGTAAAAATTGCTGATTCCGTTAAGATAATTGGTGAAGGTGCATTTTCAAAATGTGATAGCATTGAAGAAGTTGAAATAGGTGAAAATAGTATGTTATCAATTATGGCAGGGAATGCATTTAGTTCATGTAATAACTTAACAAAAATCTATATACCTTATATGCTAAATGATATAATTGGTGGATTCAGTTTTGATGGTAAGGAAATAGTGGTCTCTTCTGAAAATGATGCATATAAATCTATCGATGGTAATTTGTATAGTAAGGATGGAACAAGATTGATTAAATTTGCTCCAGAAAATGAAACAGAAATATATGTTGTTTCAAATGATATAACAAGTATTGATGATTATGCATTTTATGGATGTAAAAATTTAAAAGAAGTAATTTTTGAAGAAGGAAGTTCTTTAACCACAATTAATAAAGGAATGTTTTCTAACTGCAAAGCGTTGATAAGTATTGAAATTCCAAGTAGTATAACAAAAATTAAAGAATATGCATTTAATGGGTGTGAAAATTTAACAAATATTTATTATCAAGGAACAATAGAGAATTGGTGTAATATAGAAATTAATTTAGATAATAATCCTATGATACTTGCTGAGCAGTTCTTTATGTTAGATGGCAACAATGAGTATTACGAATTAACAAAATTAATAATACCTAATACTATAACTAGTATTGGAAAATTTCAATTCTATGGATTTGAAAATATAACTAGTGTTGAAATACCAAGTAGCGTTAAATATATTGGATATGAGGCTTTCACTTGTGAAAAATTAACAACGGTATACTATCAAGGAACAATTAAAGATTGGTGTGATATTGAATTTGAATATTTATCAGCTAATCCTATGAATAATGCTATACACTTTTACATATTAGATAGTAATAATCAATATTCTGAAGTAACTGAACTAGTGATACCAGAAGGGGTAAATAAGATAGGGGATTATCAATTCTATGGATTTAATAATTTAAATAGTGTTTCTATCCCAAAAACTGTTGAAGTAATTGGAAAAGGAAGTTTTGGAGAATTAAAACAATTAAAAGAAATAAAACTTGAAGAAGAAAATCTAGCATATAAAATGATCGATAATGATTTATACACAATTGATGGTAAAGTATTGATTAAATATGTTGAAGATGGTGAAAAAACATTTAAAATTCCAGATGGAGT
This sequence comes from Bacilli bacterium, assembly GCA_017463365.1. Lineage (GTDB taxonomy): Bacteria > Bacillota_I > Bacilli_A > ML615J-28 > CAG-313 > HGM10611. Next base: position 9,149 of record JAFTPH010000053.1, on the reverse strand, counting down.
CACTAAAATTGATTCTTATGCGTTCGAAAGTAGTAGATATTCTAATAAATTGAAATATGTTATGGTTCCTAATTCTGTTGAGGATTTAACTGGATTAAGTGGTAAAACATTATTTGTTCATAATGATTTTGCTTTATTAGATGATTTGTTATATCGCTATAAATATGAGATTATAGAAGATATTCAAAAACTAGAGATTGAATCTCTCCCTTATGAAACAGAATTTATTAAAGCTGATGATGTTAATTTTTATGGTTTACAAATTAAAATGATATATAATGATTCATCGTATAAATTGGTAAACGACTACGATATTATTTATGATCCAGCAATTGATGGTGAACAAGATGTAATTGTGAAAATGTTTGACTTTGAGGTGACGTTTAAGATTACTATTTCATCAACTATTAAGTTTAGTTGTGGAGAACAAGCCAATGCGGTACTTAATATTAACACAGGTGAATTAGTTATTTCTGGAGTAGGTAGCATAAATGATGATGGAAAAGAAGAATTAAGTAAATATAGTCAATATATTAAAACTATTGTAATTGAAGAAGGAATTACGGAAATAATGAGTAATTGTTTTGGGTGGTTAGATATAGAGACATTAACACTTCCATCAACAATAACAAAAATGGATTATAATTATCTAACAACAGAAAAATTAAATTATAATAGTCAGATTTCTGATTGGATGAAAATTGATTTTGTTTCAGAAAATTCTAACTTTATATCATATAATACAGTATTTTATTGTTTAACTGACGAAAATGAACTAAAAGAATTAAAATCACTAAGTATTCCAGATGGAGTAACAACAATACCTAATTATGTGTTTGAAGATTATAGTGGTTTAATAAGTGTATCAATTCCTGATACTGTGTCAACAATTGGAGAATATGCATTTAGTTCATGTGATAACCTTAAAGAACTAAAAATTTCTGAAGATAGTAAATTGGTTTCATTCAAAGAAGGGGCATTTATGTCAACATCTTTAGAAAAAGTTTATATTCCAAAGATGGTAATAGAACTTCCACTATCTGCTTTCTATGAGTGTGTATATCTGTCTGAATATGATGTTTCAGAAGATAATGAAGTGTATAAAGATATTGATGGTGCTTTGTATACAAAGGATGGTAAGACATTAATTTCTTATCCACCTCAATCTAAGACTGAAATAGTTCAGTTGCCAGAAGGATTAGAAAAAATAGATATGTTGTGTTTTGCTCTCAATAGTAGTATTAAAAAGATAACAATTCCTAATACAGTAAAAGAAATTGAGTATGGAGCCTTTGGTTTATGTACTGCTTTAGAGGAAGTATCATTTGAAGGAGTTTCTCAAGTAACAGAAATAAAAGAGCAAACATTCTATTATTGTGAAAAACTTGAAACGATTACAATTCCTAGCTCAGTTACTAAAATTGGCGAATATGCTTTTGGAGAGTGTATTAATTTGAAAAATGTATATTTTGCTGAAAATAGTCAGTTAACAACAATCGGTTATGGAGCCTTTGAAGAATGTAAGTCAATTGAAAATATTAATTTGCCAGTTTTAGTTGAAGAAATAGGTGAAGGTGTATTCTATGGATGTGAGTCGTTAAAAAATATTAATATTGTTGCTAATAATGTAAATTATTCTAGTGAAAATGGTGTATTATATAATAATGATGGAACAACATTGATTCTTTACCCTGCTGGAAAATCAAGTAGTACATATTGTATTCCTGAAGGAGTAAAAGTCATTGGAGAAGGATCTTTTATGGGATCTGAAACATTGAAAGAAATAATTATACCTTCTAGTGTTACTGACATTAATAGAAGTTCTTTTTCGAGATGTGAAAATTTAGAAAAAGTGCAATTCTTAAATGAATCAGAACTAACTACTATTGGCGATTATGCATTTAGTTATTGTAAAAATCTTATTGAAATAAATATTCCTAATAGTGTTGAAACAATTGGAGAAGAAGTATTTTACAATTGTAAGGGATTAACATCAATAAGAATTCCAGAATCACTTGTTAATATTGGATATGGTATTTTCATGAATTGTGATAGTTTATATGTTGTCTATAATGATAGCAATATGGATATTACAGATGTTCTTATGGATTCAAACGTAAAAATTGTTTATGATAAAGAAGGTAATGCTTCATATATCTATGGAATAGAATATAGTATTGTTGAACAAGATGGATTTAAATTTATATACAACGAATCTGATGGATATGTTCTATATGCATACATTGGAACAAAAGATAAAGTTACTCTTCCAGATAATATAAATAATGAAATGTATCGAATAAATATGAAATATAGTTCTGCTTCAAGTATTGTATTACCTAATACAATAGAAACCTTGTATGAAGGGTCATTTGATTGGTGTGAATCAGTTAAAGAATTAATAATTCCATCAACAGTTAAGGTTATTGAAAATTTTGCCGTTAATGGAATGGAAAATATGATAATATATTGTGAACCAGAAAATTATTTAGAAGGATGGAGTCAATATAGTTTCATTGGAGAAATTGATATAGTTTGGAATTATAATTCTACAAACCTTGGAGATTTGAATAATGATATGATTATAGATACGAACGATGTAATTTATCTATTATATTACGTAATGTTTGGAGAGAGTATGTATCCAGTAAATCAAAGTGTTGATTATGATCAAGATAATAATGTTACAACAAATGATGTGGTATATTTACTTTATCATGTAATGTTTGAAGAAGCATATCCACTTAGTTAAAAGTGAAAAGAGTTAATCATTTAGGCCCTGTAAAAAATTCTAGGTAAAATAGGTTATAAATTACATTAAAAATAATATGTAAAAAGTAACCTGTAAAGAATTCTGGGTAAAAATCCCTACTTGAAAAAGTAGGGATTTTCTTATGGCCAGATAATAAAATTTATATATTTTTTAACAATATAATTAATTGGTACATCTTTGTTAACCACATATATAACTCTATTTTTGAATCTAAAGAAATTAGTATAACCATTACCATTATCATTTATTTTTTATCTGGCAATAACATTATAACACGAAGGACTTTTTTTATGTGCTTCTATAAAAAATAGGGCTGTCAAAAATTCTAGTTATAAATACCCAGAATATTTGACAGCTAACATTTTACCCAGAATTCTTTACATTACTATCATTTAGTGATTAACTCTTTTTTTTGAGTAAAATATTAAATGAGTTGAAATATTGTGGAAAATGAGGTATAATATTAAAGATAAAAAAAGATAATTATTTGGAGGATAAAATAATGATAACAACTGCTGATTTCAAAACAGGGATGACAATTATCTATAATGGTGACCCTTGTGTAATTCTTGATTTCCAACACGTTAAACCAGGTAAAGGACAAGCATTCGTAAGAACTAAATTACGTAATTTCCGTACTGGTTCAACAATCGATTATTCTTTCAACGCTGGTGTTAAAGTTGAACAAGCAATGATCGAAAAACACAAAATGCAATATTCATACTCAAGTGGAGATGATTACTGCTTTATGGATACTGAAACTTGGGAACAATTAGATATTCCAGCAAGCCGTTTAAAATGGGAATCTAACTTTATGTTAGAAGGTATGGAAGTAGAAGTAGTTATGTATGGAAGCGAAGTTTTAGGAGTAAATATTCCTGAAAAAGTAGTTTTAACAGTAACTGAAAGTGCTCCTGCCGTAGCTGGAAATACTGCTACAAATGCTTTAAAAGAAGCTAAACTTGAAACTGGATATGTAGTTAAAGTTCCAATGTTCGTTGAAGAAGGAGAAAAAATCATCGTTAACACATCTGATGGAAAATATTCATCAAGAGCGTAATGAAATTCGTCACATAAGATTTATCTTATGTGATTTTTCTTAACACCAAATGCTTGTCAAGAAAATTTAAAAGTGCTATAATATTAGTAATTTAAGAAAGGTAGCAGTGCTTATGAAAAGAAAATTATTTACAAAATTAATAATGAGTTTTTGTTTACTAATTACCCTTATTTTAGCCCTTTCAATTAATGGTGTAAGTGCAGAATTAGATACTAATAAAGTAACTGATTTTAATGGGTCAAAATATCGTGTAACATCTATTGTAGAAGAAAATGCTTTACATGGTGGAGTTTTACATACAAAATATACTGCAGAAAGTAGTTATTCCAAAGATGTATCAGGATCATATGTCGGAAAAACATATGCGGGAGAATTTTATCCACAAAGTGTTAATGTTTTAGAAATCCCAAATAATGAAGATGTACGTGTTGTTCAATGGAGTTTCCATTCTCAAACTTCAATTGAATGGTCATTAACAACTGTAACAGCAATGGCAGAAAACTATGAATCATTACATCCAGGTTATAAAGTTTTAGCAGCAATCAACGGAGACTTCTTTGATATTAATTCAGTTGCGAGCTACGGCCCATTATTAAAGAGTACACGTGGAGTTGTAGTAAGTGATGGGGAATCAATTAGACCGTTTGACGCAAGAGGTTTAAGTAAGAGTCCTTTAACAATTGGTTTTAAAAACAATGGTAAGGCTGATAACTATGTTCAAGGTGGAAGTATTGCTTTCACTGAAAATCATATGCTTGCTTTATATGATGAAGATGGTAATATTTTAGAAGAAATCGAAATTAAGAGTATTAACACTGTTCCTGCTGATGGAGAAGTTGCGGTATACTATTCTTACCCAACAGGTGTTGGAGAAGTATCAAAAAGTCAAGGATACACTTTAGTTGAAATGCCAGCTAATAGTGCATATGTTTGTGAAAAACCAATGAGAATTGTTCCAAGTTCTAATACTAATTTATATGCTAAAGGGGTTTTAGAAGTAGCAACTGAAACTAAAGATTTAGCTTGGGGATCATTTGGTATTGTTACTAATAATCAAGAAATCAGAAATAAAATTGAAAAAGCAGCATACGTTAGAGTTCAAAAGAACTTAGTAGGTGACTATGCGGAATGTGATAATGTCGGTGGTGCTGTTTTCGCAATGCTTCAAGATGGAAAAGAAGTAGTAGCTGATGAAGAAATTAGAAATTATCGTCATCCAAGAACAATGATAGGGGCTAAAGCTGATGGAAGTATCGTTATGGCTACAGTTGATGGACGTCAAAAGTCAAAAAATATGTATGGTATGACTGGTGATGAACAAGGGGCTTTAATGAAATATTATGGTTGTGTAAGTGCCGTTAACTTAGATGGTGGTGGTTCTACCACAATCGCTATCCGTGAAGATGATGGTGAATTTAGAGTTTTAAACTCTCCATCTGATGGAAACTTAAGAAAAGATTCTAACTGCTATTTAGTAGTTATGAAAGAAGCTGATTTCAGTATTGCTTCAACTGATGTATTAAATAATCAAATTACATTTAATTTAGATACAACAGGTGTTGACTTCACTGAAACTACAGCGATTAAATGTACATTAAATGGGGTAACTAAAGAAGTAGTTAATGGTAGTGTTACTTTTGATGGATTAACTAATAATACAGAATATAGTTATCAATTCTCATATGACACAAAAGATAAGAAAGATCAACCAACTCTTCTTACAGGTGTAATTAATTCAGCTAAAATAACTCCGACATTTAATGAACTTACTATTTCAACCGGTACTAATAAATTGTACTTTAATCCAACCATTACTGACCCTGATGGCGCAATGGAATACTATCGTATCTTTATTAACGAAAAACGTAATCCATATTTAGATGAACCAATTGAAGTTAAGTATGATTTAACAAATGTATCAATAATTGAATTTGACGTATTAGTTTGTTATGACCTAAATGATGGTAAAGGACGTCAAGAATTTACATATCATAAAGTATATGATTTAACAACTAATACTTTCATTGGGGAAGAGGATGAAGAAAAATCAGGATGTAAGAAAGAATTATCAGCTTTAGTAGTAAGTGCTATTACTCTTGCTTCAGCATTAGTTCTTCTTAAAAAACGTGAAAAATAATTAATAAAAGGTAAGACCATTAGAAATATTGTCTAATGGTTTTCTTTTTTTTATAAAAAGTGGTATAATATGTCGTAAACGAGGTGAGAGTATGTTCGAAGATATCACAAGAGTGTCTCAAATGGCAAAAGTAGCATTACAAAAAAATCCTAATGTTATTAACGCAACAATTGGGGTTTTATTAGATGATAATGGAGATATTTTATATTCAAATGTTTTTGATTCAATTATCCCCACATTAACTCCGAAAGAAAAATACCCGTATGAAGATGTACTTGGTTCTAAAGACATTAATGACAATCTTTTAAAGTTTTTAAAACAAGAAAAGTTTAACGAAAAAGAACACTTCAACATGGTTACTTCAGGTGGAACTGGTGCTTTATCTAACGTAATAAGTGCATTTAGAAAAAATGCAGGATTAATTGTTAGTGATTTATGTTGGGTAAACTATTTAACAATCGCTAGAAACTTTGGAGTTGATACATATAGTTATGAACTATTTAAGAATGAAGGATTTAACTTAGAAGGTTTTAAAAAAGCCTTAGAACAAGCAGTTTTAGAAAAAGATAATGTTTTAGTTATTATCAACACTCCTTCTCAAAATCCAACAGGATATGATATTTCTAATGAAGAAATGAAAGCTATTACCGATATTGTTAATGGTTGTGTTAAAGAAAATAAAAAAATTACAGTTATCTTAGATATTGCTTATTATAATTTTGGATTAAACCAAAATTTAGATGCTTTCTTAGAATTAGACGAAAATGTTGTTTTAGCTATTGCGTATAGTTTTTCAAAAAGCTTTGGTATATATGGCTTCCGTTTAGGATCTCTAACACTAGTTGGAAAAGGGGTTAAGGAATATGAAAAATTATTCTACACTCAATCAAGAACTAAATGGAGTAATCCTAATAAACTTGGATGTAGTGTATTAGGTAAAGTATTATCAAATGATGAAAGTGTTGAAAAAGTATATCAAGAAATTGCTGAACACATGGCTATTTTAGAAAATAAAACAACTATTTTTAAAGAAGCTTTAAAGAAAAATAATATTAAAACTTTCCCATTCACTAATGGTTTCTTCTTATCAATTCCTGTTGAAAATGCGGAAGATGTAGCATTAGAATTATCAAAAAATGATGTTTATTTAACAACAGTTGCTGGAGGGATCAGAGTCGCAATCTCTGGAGTACCAAGCACAAGATTAGAAGAACTTGCAGAAAAGATTGCTAAGGTTATTAATAAATAATGAAAAAACTATTAAAACTATTTATCTGTATATTTTGTATATTAGTCCTAGCTAGTTGTTCAAATGAACATCCTGATGAGTTATTCCCCAATAAAGTTGAATTAGAGTTATGTAGTTTTGATAACTATCAATTGAATGTTGATGATTTAGGATATCAATTAGATACCTTTACATTTGAAACAGATAATAGCTTAATTGCTGATATCACAAGTGAAGGTTATATTACAACTTATGGCGAAGGCGAAGTTTCAATTTATGCAGAATCAATACTTAATTCAGACTTTAATACAGAAATTGAATTACAAGTTGTAAAAGGAATTAAAGTTGATTATATTGATGTTGGGCAAGGAGACGCAATTCTTATTAGTCTTCCAAATGGAGAAGTAATGATGATTGATGCTGGGCGAGGTTTGTACTACGATGAGCAAGCAGGTTTAGAAAACATCTACGAAACATTCCAAAAACGAGGTATTGGGAAAATTGATTATTTAGTAATGACCCACAATCATGGTGATCATTATGGATTCGTTCCTAATATTATTCGTGATTACGAGGTAGAAAACATCTATGCATCAGGTAGTATGCGTTCAACTTATGAGTTTTTAAATATCATGCAAAGCATTAAACTAGCAGCTATTCCTTATAATATAGTAAGTGTTGGCGATTATCTTATCAATGAAGAAGATTTAACTGCCCAAGTGGTAGGTGTTCAACTTGATTTAGATGAAGATAATGGTGGCGATCCTAACTTTCAATCTGTAATGATTAAGATTAAATATAAAGAGACAGCCTATATGTTTACTGGTGATGCGGGATACAAAAAAGGGGATTGTGAATGGATTGCTTTAAACAGTGGTATTGATTTAACAGCTGATGTTTTAAAGGTTGGGCATCATGGGTCAATGTATTCAAGTAGTGTTGAATTCTTGAATGCGGTAAAACCGAAGATAGCAGTTATAACAACAAGTAAAACAACGGAAACTGGTCATCCCCATAATCAAGCTTTAAATAGAATAAATAATGTTGGAGCTGTAATCTATCAGTCAGCTAAACATGGAACAATAACTATATCAAGTACAGGATATCGTATTTATATTCAAACAGAAAAACAGGATTAAAAGTACAACTTTTAATCCTTTTAACAATAAAGAAGGTAAAAAATGATAACAATAAAGAAAAATACAACGATTTTATTTCAAGGAGATTCGGTAACAGATTGTTATCGTGATCGTACAAATGATGAACATGTTGGCGAATCTTATGTAAAAAGTATAAAAGAATTTTTAGAACCATACAACATCAAAGTAGTTAATCGAGCAATTGCTGGAAACAAAGTAAATAACTTATTAGATCGCTTTGAAAAAGATTTTAAAGATGTTAAACCAGACTATATTTTTATTTTAATCGGAGTTAACGATACATGGCACAATTACCCTAATCAAAAAAAAGGTGAAATCTTTGAACAAGAATATGATTTATTATTAACAAAGATTAATCAAGAAATAAAAGTTCCAGTTATTTTATTAGAACCATTTATTGTGGGATATAACCAAGAAATAACATGTATGGAAGATGACTTAAATGATAAGATCAATCGAATTAAAGAATTATCTAAAAAATATAATACATATTATTTATCTTTTAAAAATGAATTTAATCAAAAACTTAACTTAGAAAATTATTTAGAATATACTATTGAAGGTATTCATTTATTGGATAAAGGATATGAAATAATTAGTGAAAAGATAAGAGAAAATATAGTAATAAAATAAAAATAAAATACATTTCTCTGTCAACGTTTTTTGAAATTTACAAAAAAAATTAAAATTATAAGCTTGACAAAATTGTAAAAATCATAAGACATTAATCGTACAAATAAGAGTAATTATTTTGATCTTGAGAACGATAATGTTTTAGATAGTTTAAAAAG
>JAFTPH010000052.1 GCA_017463365.1 Bacilli bacterium | reverse complement strand
TTCATATTTAAATTGTTCGTTCACAGTCAGTTTAATTCCTTTCATAAAATTGACCTCCTTATGTTGATATAATAACATAAGAATGGTTATTTTGTAAATTTCATAAAACTACTATTTTGAATATATCACAAAACAATCAGAATTAAATAAAAATTGGATATTTCTTCCTTGACAATTTCTGACAAATATTATATAATGGATATGTTAAGATATCCCTAAAAGGGGAGTAGCATATAGTACTACTATAGTTGTATTCGACATCTCGTTTTTAAAAAATATCTTTTTAAACCGGATACAACAATGCGATTATTTCGCTAATGCAAGACCTTTTACCAATTTGATTGGTGGGGTCTTTTGTCATTTGTGATATATATTAGGAGGAAAAATGATTACAAAGAAAAGTATTAACGAAGTTAAAGAACAATTTAACACAAATTTAGAGGTAGGTTTAACAGCTGAAGAAGCAACAAAACGTTTAACTGAATATGGACCTAATGCTTTAAAAGAAAAGAAAAAAACACCTTTAATTGTTCGTTTTTTAGAACAATTTAAAGATTTTATGGTAATTATTCTGCTTATTGCAGCAATAGTATCAGTAGTTATTAACCCTGAAGAATGGGTTGAAAGTTTAATTATCTTAATTGTTGTTTTAATTAACGCTATTCTTGGTACATGGCAAGAAAGTAAAGCTGAAAAATCTTTAGAAGCCTTAAAGAAATTAAGTACACCACACGCGAAAGTATTAAGAGATGGTGTAGTTGTTTCTGTTAGTTCTACAGATCTTGTACCAGGTGATGTTGTGGTAATTGAAGCTGGAGACTTTGTACCTGCTGATGGTAGATTAATTGAAGCGGTATCTCTTGTTATTGATGAATCAGCATTAACGGGTGAATCAGTTCCAGTAACTAAATCAACTGAAGTAATTGAAAAAGAAGAAGTAGCTCTTGGTGATATGCATAACTGTATGTTTTCATCTACTTATGTAACATATGGTCGTGGTAAGGCGATTGTTACTGGTACAGGAATGGATACAGAAATTGGTAAGATTGCTACATCACTTATGGATACTGCGAAAGAACTTACTCCGCTTCAAGTTAAACTTGACCAAATTGGTAAGTTTATTGGAATGATTTGTATTGTTATTTGTTTAGTGGTTTTAGGTATGGAATTACTTGCAGGAAGTAAGTTTAGTGATGCCTTTATGACAGCGATTGCTTTAACAGTTGCGTCTATTCCAGAAGGTCTTGCAACAGTTGTAACAGTTGTTTTGGCAATTGGGGTTGAAAAAATGGCAAAACGTAAAGCCATTGTTAAAAAACTTCCAGCTGTTGAAACACTTGGTTGTGCATCCGTTATTTGTTCAGATAAAACAGGAACATTAACACAAAATAAAATGACAGTTGTTAAATATTACTGTGATGAAATTTATAATATTGATGCTCCAATGAATGATAAAGCTAAAATGATGCTTGAATTCTTTAGTATTTGTACAGATGCATCAAGTACTGTTGTAGATGGTGTTCGTAAAGATATTGGGGATCCAACAGAAGTTGCGTTAATTGTTGCTAGGCAAAAATATATCCCTAATCCAGAGTACTTACAATATGAAAGAGTTAATGATTTACCATTTGATTCTGATCGTAAAATGATGAGTGTTGTTTTAGATTATAAGGGTAAATATTTAGTAATTACTAAAGGTGCGCCAGATATTATTATGGCTCATTGTAAAAACCAAGAAGAAGCAGCTAAGATGGATAAAGCTAATGATGAAATGGCCGATAAAGCTCTTCGTGTATTAGGTATTGGGTATAAAATTGTTGATACACTTCCTAGTGAATTAACAAGTGAAAACACTGAATGTGATTTAGAATTCTTAGGTTTAGTTGGTATGATTGACCCAGCTCGTCCTGAAGTAAAAGATGCTATCGCTTTAGCGACTCGTGCAGGTATTAGAACAATTATGATTACTGGTGACCATGTTACAACAGCTAAAGCTATCGCGAAGGAATTAAATATTTTACGTCCTGGTGATGAAGCTATTCCAAGTAGTGAACTTCAAAAAATGACTGATGAAGAATTATTTGCGAATATCGAAAAATATTCTGTATATGCTCGTGTTGCACCAGAAGATAAGGTTAGAATTGTTGACGCATGGCAAAAGAAAGGTCATGTTGTATCAATGACAGGGGATGGAGTAAATGACTCTCCAGCCTTAAAGAAAGCTGATATTGGTTGTGCAATGGGTATTACTGGAACTGACGTTGCTAAAGAAGCAGCCGAAGTTGTTTTAGTTGATGACAATTTCCAAACAATTGTTAGTGCGGTAGAGCAAGGTCGTGGAATTTATGCTAACATTAAAAAAGTTGTAAAATACTTATTATCAAGTAACATTGGGGAAGTATTAACAATCTTCTTAGCATCACTTATTTCATTAGTTGTTCCAAGTTTAGAATTTGGTGTACCACTACTTGCGATTCATTTACTATGGGTTAACTTAATTACTGACAGTTTACCAGCCTTTGCTTTAGGTACTGAAGAACCTGAACCAGATGTTATGGATCAAAAACCTCGTCCAAAGAATGAAAGTTTCTTTGCTCATGGTATGGGTGCTGCTATCGTATTAGAAGGTATGATGATTGGTTTATTAACTTTAGCTGCTTATGTTATTGGACACTTTGCTTCACCTGGAACATATTTAGGTCAAACAATGGCTTTCGTAACATTATCAAGTGCTCAATTATTCCATGCTTTCAATGTTAAAAGCGATCATTCAATTTTAAATAAAAAACTATTTAGTAATAAATATTTACTTGGAGCTTTCGTTTTAGGTATGGTATTACAAATGGGAATTTGTTATATTGCACCACTTGCGAAAATCTTTAAAGTTATACCTTTAGAACCTATGTATTTAGGAATTTGTTTAGGACTTGCATTTGCTCCAATCATTATTGTTGAAATTGCTAAGTTAATCAAAAAACTAATTAAAAAATAGTATTTTAAGAACTCTGTTAAGTACAGAGTTCTTTTTTAAAAAATATTTCCAATAAAAATTAGATATTTATTGTTATATATATAAAGGAGTGAAGAATAATATGAAAAAAGTATTAGTTGTCATATTTATGTTTATTTTCTTATTTACTGGTGTATCTTGTGGGAATCAAGATTTAAATTACATTCAAAAAGAAGCTGAAGAACAATATAAGTTAAGTTATGAAGAACGACTTGAAGAAGGGTATGTTAATTTTAAAAATAAATTAGATAGCTTTTATGCTAAATTCAGTGAAGAAACTTATAAATATTTTGGTTCAAATAATACAAACTTATGTGTGTCGCCTGTTTCAGTGTATATGGCCTTAGCTTTAACAATTGAATGTTCGAGCGGAGAAACAAGAAATGAAATTTTAGAAGCAATTGGTGTAACATATGATGAGGTTAGAACTTATACTAAACGTTTATTCTCAGAATGTAACAAAGAATATAAAGAAGAAAATATGTTAGGAAATGAAAAAATTAAAGCCTTAGAATTACTTACCAATTCTATTTGGTTTAATGAAGGTTTAGAATTAGAAGAAGTAGGTTTAACAAATCTTGCTAAAGACTATAATTGTTCATCATTTAGTGCTCCGTTTGAGACGAAAAATAAACAAGCAAATAAAGCATTAAGAGACTTTGTTTCACGTAATACTAAAGGCTTAATTGATCGTGATTTCCAGTTAGGAGTAGATACCTTAATTGCATTAGTAAACACCTTATATTTAAAAGAAATATGGAATGATGATGGTGATGATTTACCATTTACTAATAATTCATATACTTTCACAAATTATGATTTATCAACCAAAGAATTGGCTTTATTAAGAGGTTACTATAATACAGGTAGAGTTGTGACAGAAGAAAAGTTTAGTCATTTCTATACAACCACAAATCATGGATTTAGAATAAAGTTTATTGTACCTAATCAAAATTATACAATAGATGATATATATACTGAAGAAGTGTTATCTTATGTAAATAACGTTACTGATTACAAAGCAGTTAACGACGAAGAGAAGACAATCGCGTCAACTAGAGTGTTCTTCCCTGAATTCAAAGGAAGTTTTAATGAAGATATTATTCCGGTTATTCAAAAAGGTTTTGGAATTAAAAGTTTGTTTAATTATAAAACATGTGATTTTACAGGTATCATTAATCCGGAACAATATTTGGATAAATATGAAGGAATATATTGTTCAAAAATAATTCATCAAACAGAACTCATTGTTGATAAAACAGGAATTGAAGGAGCAGCGGTAACTATTGTAGCAATGGATGGTGCTGAATCTGCTGGTCCTGATGAATATGAATATGTATATTTTGACTACATTATTGATCAAGCTTTTGCTTATATTATAACTGACTATTCTGGTATAGTATTATTTACGGGAGTGGTTAAAAATGTTTAAAGGAGTTTAAAACTCCTTTTTCTTTTAAAATGTGGTATAATAATATTAATTATAGGAGTTAAGTTATGAAGAAACAATTATTAACAGAAGGTAAAATTAGTACGCTAATATTTAGGTTATCTTTACCTATGATTATTGCCCAAGTAATTAATTTACTTTATAATATGGTTGACCGTATATATATAGGTAACTATAATGGCGATGAAGGGTTGGTTGCTATTGGCGGGGTTGGAGCGTGTTTCCCAATCATCATTATTATTAGTGCATTTTCAGCCCTTTTTGGAATGGGAGGAACACCTCTTGCAGCAATAGCCCTAGGAAATAAAGATAAAGAAAAAGCAGAAAAGATTTTAAACCATAGTTTTATTTTATTAACCATAATTGCTTTAATTTTAATGCCAATACTATTTATTTTTAAAGAAGATATTCTTTATGCTTTCGGAGCTAACTCAAAAAATATACAATATGCTAATGACTATTTAAATATATATATAATAGGGACACTATTTGTAATGCTTTCTCTTGGCTTAAACCAATACATTACTTGTCAAGGTAAAGCTATTTATGCAATGATATCGGTAATTATTGGAGCAGTTTTAAATATTGCTTTAGATCCTTTATTTATATATACCTTTGAAATGGGAGTGAAAGGAGCAGCTCTAGCAACGATTATCTCTCAAGGTGTTTCTGCAATATTTATAGTCTATTTCTTACGTAGTAAAAAAAGTATAATTAAAATAAAACCTTTTGCTTATAAAATAGATTTAAAAATAATTAAACAAGTATTATTATTAGGATTATCCCCATTTATTATGCAGTCAACAGAGGCTTTAGTACAAATTACTTTTAATTCACAAATCAAACATTATATTACTGATATAAATGAACAAACAATGTATTTATCGGCAATGACAATTATGATTAGTATTATGTCTTTAATTAATATGCCGCTTCAAGGTCTTGCTCAAGGTACACAGCCAATTATTAGTCAAAACTATGGAGCAGGACTCCTTGATCGAGCAAAAGAAGCGAGTAGAAAATTAATTCTTTATTGTTTAATATTTAGTTTTAGTTTTGTGGGATTATTATATATATTCCCTGGTACTTTTGTTAAAATGTTTAATAATAATTCTGATTTAATTGATTTAACTAAAAAACTAATTAGAATATTCTTTATTGGAATGATGTTTATGGGTATTCAAATAGGATGTCAAAATAGTTTTTTAGCCCTTGGAAAAAGTAAAATTTCGTTGATACTAGCAATCCTTAGAAAAATTATTTTATTAATACCACTAACATTTATTTTGCCATTATTCTTCCAAAGTACAGGAATTTTTATTGCTGAAAGTTCAGCCGATATTTTAGCTATTTCTATAACATTAATAGCTTATTTATGTTTATTTAAGAAATATTTGAATAATTATTAAAAAAATATAAAATTTACATTTTTTACTTTATAATAGTTGAAAATGTACATGGTTATTTAATTGGAATTATTCATGTTTTTATTGTTTTACAACTATATACGGATTTTTTGTCAGTCTCTTATATAAATGTAATAATTAAAAATTGTATCTGAAAATTAAATTTTACATTTCTATTGAATAAATGGGTCATTTTGTGGTATAATATTGTTATAAATGACCCAATAAAGAGGAGAGATTAGATGTATAGTGAATCAAATAAGACAGAGTTAAAGATTGAATTAATAGATAATGTAAAAAAAGAAATAATTGCTTTTTTAAATACTGATGGTGGCGTTATATATGTTGGCGTCGATGATGATGGAAGTGTGGTTGGTATATCTAATAGACAAGAAAGAGATTCGTTAGAACTTAAGTTGTCTAATTGGATTCAAGATGCGATTTTTCCTATTCCTTCTTCATTAGTTAATTATTATTTTAATAAAGACAATGTTCTTGTTATAGAAGTTTCAAAAGGTGATGATAAACCTTATTATCTTAAAGAAAAGGGTCCAAAACCTAGTGGCGTGTTTAAACGTGTTGGCTCTAGCGTAAGGAAGGCTAATGATAGTGAAATTTTATTAATGATTTTAGAATCAAAAGATTATAGGTTTGAAAGTGATATATCTGAAGAGCAAGATTTAACATTTAAATATTTTATTCAAATTTGTGATGAAAATGATATTCAACATGAAGAAAGAAATCTTAAATCGTTAGGATTATTAAACAAAGAAAATAAATATACTAATTTAGGCTTATTATTATCAGATCAATCACCGATAATTGTAAAATTTGCAAAGTATGATAAAAATTTAAACTTCCTAGTAAAAAAAGAATTTAAAGGTTCATTATTAAAATGTTTGGATCTTGCTTTGGAAAATGCTGCTAATTATAATGATATTTCAGCTATAATTGATAATACTTCATGGAAAAGAATAGAAACAATTTCATATCCAGGTGCTAGTTTACGTGAGGCAATTTTAAATGCTTTTGCCCATGCTAATTATTTTATAAGATCAAACATAAAAATTGAATTTTACGAGGATAAAGTTAAAATTACTAATCCTGGTGGCATTTTTCAAGCTACACTTGAACAAATCTTTGATGGTGTGCAAACTTACAGAAATCCTGGTCTTGTCAATATTTTAAGTAAATTACAGTATATAGAGAATTTTGGAACTGGAATACCAAGAATTTTATATGCTTATGAAAATAGTGTAAGACAGCCGGAGTTTCTACCTAGTGAAAGCTTTTTTATCTTAAAAATGCCAAATATGAATTTTGACCCAATAAGTGACCCAATAAGTGACCCAATAAATGACCCAATAAATATTTTTCAAAAAGTTGAGTTATCTGATTTTGATTTAAGTATTGTGAGAATAATTAACGAAAAGCCAGGTTTAAACGCTAGGCAAATCTTAGAAGAATTAACTCATATATTTGATTATGTGACGATTGATAGAGTAAAAAACTCATTAAAAAGAAAGTTAATAAATATATGTGAGTTTAGAGGATCTAGAAGAAATGGTGGATATTATTTGATAAATAAATAAACTTAAAAACGTTAGCTTTAAGTTTTACTTTAATCCAAGGAAAATAATAGACTGGGTAAAATATCAAAATTAAAAATTAATTTTAATAATAAATATAGTATATAATTGTGGCAGATATATCTATTTTGGTATGTCTGTTTTTTTATAAATAAAATCTATCAAATCGCTTGCAATTTTCTCAAAATAGGACTATAATATTATAGGAAGTTAGCAATGGCTTACTAAATGATTAGTAGAAATGGCAGGGTGATGTTTCGTGAATTTAACAGAAGTAGTTGAATTAAAAGAATACATTGTTGACAGAATTGAAACTGATGATGAAGAATTAGATTCATTTTTGTTTACACTTGGATGTTATGCTGGCGAACCGATTACAGTAATTGCCCATTTAAAAAATGGATGTACGGTTGCGATTAAAGACGCTAGATATAATATCGATAAAGAACTTGCAATGGCTATTATAGTCAAATAAGTTTTTTTATTAATCATATTGTTAGCAATGACTAACAAAATAATATTTATAATATAAGGAGGAATAATATGAGAATTGCATTAGCGGGTAATCCCAATAGTGGAAAAACCACAATGTATAATGCCTTAACAGGTAGTAATGAAAAAGTAGGAAACTGGGCAGGGGTTACAGTAGATAAAAAAGAACATTTAATTAAGAAAACATATTATAGTGAAAATGAACTATTAATTGTTGACTTACCAGGGGCATATTCAATGTCGCCATTTACATCAGAAGAAAGTATTACTAGTGCATATGTTAAAGAAAGTAAACCAGATGCGATTATTAATATTGTTGATGCGACTAACTTAAGTAGAAGTTTATTCTTTACAACACAACTTTTAGAACTTGGTATTCCAGTTGTTGTGGCTTTAAATAAAGCGGATATTAATGATAAAAAAGAAACAGAAATTGAAGTTTCAAAATTATCAGAATTACTTGGATGTCCAGTAGTAGAAACAATTTCAACATCTGGAAAAGGATTAAAAGAATTAATTGAAAAGGCAACGACACTTATTGGAACTTATCAAAAAGCACCATACGTTCAAGGTGATATTGATTTAACAAATAAAGAAGAAGTAACTGAAGCTGATAAAAAACGTTTTGAATTCGTTAATGATGTTGTATCAAAAGTTGAAACTCGTAAAGTTTTAACAAAAGATAAAAACTATCAAGATAAAATTGATGCGGTATTAACTAACAAATGGTTAGGAATTCCAATTTTTGCGGTAATAATGTTTGCGGTATTCTGGATTTCACAAGTTGGTCCAGGAGTTTGGATTGCCGATTTACTTGTTGGTTGGTTAGAAGCCGGACAAGAATGGATTGCAGGACTTTTAAATAGTGATTCTATTTGGACATCAATCTTAGTTGATGGTATTATTGGTGGATTTATTGCTATTATCGGATTCTTACCACTTGTAATGGTAATGTATTTCTTAATTGCTTTATTAGAAGATTGTGGATATATGGCCCGTGTAAGTGTAGTATTAGATCCAATTTTCAAAAAGGTTGGTTTATCTGGTAAATCAGTTATTCCATTTGTTATTGGAACAGGATGTGCAATTCCAGGGGTAATGGCTTGTCGTACAATTCGTAACGAAAGAGAACGCCGTGCAACAGCCTTACTTGCACCATTTATGCCATGTGGTGCCAAACTTCCAGTTATTGCGTTATTTGCAGGAGCATTCTTTAAAGACTCTCCATGGGTTGGACCTGCAATGTATTTTGCTGGATTGGTTATCATTTTCTTATGTGCATTATTAATTAATGCAGTAACAGGTCATAAAGCTAGAAAATCATTCTTTATTATTGAACTTCCTGAATACAAACTTCCAAGTATTTTAAGAGCAGCTGGGTCAATGTTAAATCGTGGATGGGCATATATTGTTAAAGCAGGAACTATTATTTTAGTATGTAACTTTGTAGTTCATGTAATGCAAAACTTTAATTGGAACTTTGAGGTTGTAGCAGAAGGCATGGAACACACTTCAATTCTTGCTTCAATCGCATCTCCATTTGCATATGTTATTGCACCTGTCATTGGTGTAGTTGCTTGGCAACTTGCAGCAGCAGCAGTAACAGGATTTATCGCTAAAGAAAATGTTGTTGGAACACTAGCTGTATGTTTTGCAATCTCTAATTTATTTGATTTAGATGAACTTGTAATGATTGAAGGATCAGCATCTCAAGTTGTTGATGCTTTTGGAATTACATCTGTTGGAGCTTTAGCATATCTAGTATTTAACTTATTTACTCCACCATGTTTTGCAGCTATCGGAGCAATGAATGCCGAATTAAAGAGTAAAAAATGGTTATTCGCTGGTATTGGATTACAATTTGCAGTTGGATTTACAAGTGCATTCTTAGTATTCTTCTTTGGTACTTTAATTACAGGTGGTTCACTTGGTGCTATTTGGATGCCAATTCTTGGATGGGTACTAATTGCTGTTTTCGTAATTATTATTACAATTTTAATTATTCGTAAAAAACAACAAATTTCAAAAGAATATGCATTAGGTAAATAATATGGATGATTTAATTCCTATTATAATTATTGTATTAATAATTGGAGCAGCATCATTCTATTTAATTAAAGCCAAAAGAAGAGGACAAAAATGTATTGGTTGTCCATATGCTAAAACGTGTAGTTCAAAAAACAGTAATGTTCATAGCTGTTGTAGTAAAAGCAGCAAAACAAGTGAATGTTGTTGTCATAAAAAAGACTAAAAAAAGCCTTTAATAGAATATCTCTATTAAAGGCTTTTAATTATTGATTCTTTCTTTTGGCTATAAAATATAAACATGCACTTGCATATATCGCAGAAAAAACACCTATTCCGAATAGTATCCAACCAAATAAATCTCCATTTTTAATGATTTTTTCATCTATTTCTAAATCGCCAAATAACACCAGTGAACTAAGTACAATGGCAAAAATTGATGTACATAATAAAATAATAGATTCACCCTTTTTTGCTTTTTTCATGTTTATCACCTCATCAAATATAGTCATATTATACCATATTTTTATTTAGAACGCAAAATGAATATAAATATTAATTATTCTATAAAAGTGTACTTTTATAAATTGATTTAAATAGTTAAAAAAGCAAATATTTATTGACAAATATATTGAAAATAAACATTATTTATGATACAATTTAACTATATTACAAAAGTACACTTTTGTATAATGAAAGGAGATTAAACTATGAGAAAGATTTTAAAAATTACTTCTTTATTAATAGTGGTATTAGTATGTTTATTTAATATCAATATTAAAGCAGAAGAAAGTAGTGAAGTACAAAAATACGAAGTTACTTACATTTTAAATGGTGGTGAATTCGCAAGTGAACCTGAAACTACTGTTGAAACGGGTTATATTTTACCTGTACCAACTAGAGATGGTTACGTATTCCAAGGATGGTACTTAGCTGAACAAAAAGTTGTTGCTGTTAACGCAACAGGGACTTATGTTGCTAAATGGTTAGTTTTAGATTGTGGAGATCATAAACTAGTAGACCATGCTGGAAAAGAAGCAAAATGTGAAGAAATTGGTTGGCAAGCTTACCAAACATGTGAAAAATGTTGTTATACAACATATGTAGAAATCCCTGAATTAAGACATAACTATGAAGGTAGTGCATGCTTAAACTGTGGAGAAAAAGTAAGTGCTGGTTTAAAATATGAAATTGTTGAGGGTATTATCTCAGTAGATGGTAAAGTAATTGTTTCAACTAACAACTATGAAAGTCATGAAGCATTAGTGGCTGACTTTATGAAAGACTTAAATACTCATTGTGGAACAGAAGGTGATTTTAATTTAAATACTTTTACTTCAAAATTTGGCAACCATATGTATAATGCTAATAGTGATTCATTTGTAAATGATGAAGCAATGTGGGCTAAATGGAGTTGGTTATTTGAATACATATCATTGAAAATGAATTATTATTTTGATATGGTTAATAAAATGCCTAGTAGTCCTTTTATGTGGAAAATATATGTTCGTGAATTTTTGGCACAAAGAATTAGAAATGGAGTAAACTGGGCAATTGTAGATGAGTATTATAATATTCCTAAAAAAGCTGTATTGTCTGGTATGGGAACATGTACAGATAAAGATGTTATTATTCAAAAGGAATATAAAGGATTAGTTGTAACAGAAATTTTACCTGGTACATTTGCTGGAAACACTGATATCACAAGTGTAACTATTGCTAGTGGAATTACAAGTATTGATGCTAATGAATTTTTAGGATGTACAAGTTTAGAAGCAATTAATGTAGATGTTAAAAATGAAACATATAAGAGTGTTGATGGTGTATTATATTCTGTTGATGGTAAAACATTATTAGCATATCCTGCTGGTAAGAAAGCTGAAAGCTTTGTTACTCCCGAAGGTGTTACAAGTATTAACAATAATGCATTTAATAGTTGCAAAAATCTTAAATCAATTACATTATCTGAAGGTGTTAAAAGTTTAGGTGCTTTTGCATTTAGTGGATGTGAAAATTTAGAAACTTTATCTTTACCAAGTACATTGAGTAATTTTAATCAATATGCGTTTAATGGATGTCCAGAAATAAAAGATGTGTATTATGCAAAAACATTAGCTAGATTTTTAACAACAAATACTAATGAGAAAACTCGTAATCCTATTTCAGTAGCTAAAAAATTCTATTTATTAGATGAAAATAATGAATATTATTACTTAACAGAAGTAGTTATTCCAAGTGGTATTAGTTGGTATAGCGGTTATTATAAATTCTATGGTTATGAAGGATTAACGAAAGTAACATATGAAGAAAATACAAAAACTAAGTATGTTTACAATTATATGTTCGAAGGATGTGTTAATTTAGAAGAAGTTATATTGGCCGAAGGCATTGAATATATATATGGATCTGCTTTTAAAGGATGTATAAATTTAAAAGAAATTACTATTCCTAAATCAGTTAAAGGTATTTCTATTTCTGCATTTAGTAATTGTACAAGTTTAAAAAATGTTAATTTTGAAGAAGGAAGTGTTCTAAGTTATATTGAACAATCTGCTTTTTCTAGATGTACAAGTTTAGAAACAATTACATTACCTGAAAGTTTAACTTCACTTTATTTAAATGCATTCTCAGTTTGTGCTAATTTAAAGAGTGTTTATATTCCATTAAGCGTTAGTGATGCAAGATTAGATCAGTCAGTATTTAGTGTGTGTCCTAACCTAACAATCTACTGTGAAGCTGAAGCTAAACCTGATACATGGGCAGATAACTGGAATGGTATATGCCCTGTAGTATGGGGATACTGTATTCATAAACTAGAAGAACATGCTGGAAAGGTAGAAGATTGTGAAAATATTGGTTGGGAAGCGTATGTTACATGTTCAAAATGTGATTATACAACATATAAAGAAATTCCTGCAACAGGTCACACTTATGATGAATGGACTGTAGTTGATGCTGCAAAATGTGAAGCAGAAGGATTAGAAAGAAGAGATTGTGCTAATTGTGATCATTTTGAAACACAACCTATCGCAGCAACAGGACATGTTATGGGTGAATGGTATGTAGTTGAACCTGCAAAATGTGAAGCAGAAGGATTAGAACAAAAAGATTGTGCTAATTGTGATCATTTTGAAACACAACCTATTGCAGCAACAGGACATGCTATGGGTGAATGGTATGTAGTAAAAGAAGCTTCTACACAAGTAGAAGGATTAAAACAAAAAGATTGTGCTAACTGTGATCATTTTGAAACAGAAGCAATTAGAAAAGTTACTTTCGCTGACTTAATAGAAAGAGGTATGACTGCAATTGGAAATATCTTTGATAGTATCGGTAATATTTTTGGTTCTACATCAGATATGGCTGGTTCAGTTAGTGATGCTTTAAATTTAGATCAAGTTGCTAAATCATTTTCTTCATTCATTCAATCTATTTTCGCAATGGATGATGAAGAAGAACAAAAAGAATCATTATACGAATACATTTTTGGATAAAAAAAGCCCTTTAGGGCTTTTTTCTTTTAAGATATTTAATTCAATTGAAAAATTAATATAAATGTGATAAAATTAAAATACAAGGATGTGTATTATATGAAGTATCGTGAATCAGAAGAAATGTATCTTGAAACAATTTTATTATTAAAAGAACAATATAATAATGTTCGTTCGATTGATGTTGCTAATACGCTTAATTATTCTCGTGCAAGTGTTTCAAGGGCTATCAATTTATTAAAAACTAGAGAATATATTACTATTACAAAGGGATTAATAGATTTCACTGATAAAGGTCTTGCAAGAGCAAAAGAAATATATGAACGCCATAATGTTATAACTCATGTGTTAACAAAAATAGGGGTACCAGGAGATTTAGCTGAGGAAAATGCATGTCGAATAGAACATGTCGTAAATGAGGAATTATTGGCTTATTTTAAGGCATTTATTAAAGATTGATGATGAGTTAATCTTTTTATAATAAGGAGAACGTAATGGAAAAAATAACAAGTTTTACAATTAATCATTTAAGGTTATTACCTGGCTTATATGTATCAAGAAAAGATGCAAAAGAAGGTTGTTTTGTTACTACTTTCGATATGCGGATTACTGCTCCAAATATAGAACCAGTAATTGATACACCAGCTTTACATACTATTGAACATTTAGCAGCAACCTTTCTTAGAAACTCTAAACAAAAAGAAGACGTCGTTTACTTTGGACCAATGGGGTGCAGAACTGGATGTTATATTGTTATGTTTGGTGATAAAAATCCTGCTGATATTTTTGATTTAGTTATCGAAATGTGTGATTTTATTATTAATTTTGTAGGAAGTATTCCTGGAGCAACACCAATTGAATGCGGGAATTATTCTGAACAAAATTTAGATATGGCTAAGTACTATATAAAAAAATATAAACAAGATTTAAAGGAAAACAAGCGATTTGTTTATCCAGAATAGGTGTTATTATGTTTGAAACAATATTTAGTGTTATTATTCCTTTTATTGGAACCGTTTTAGGTGCTGCGACTGTTTTCTTTGTTCGCAAAAGATTGAGCGATAATGTACAAAGAGCTTTTTCTGGTTTTGCTGCTGGTGTGATGGTTGCTGCAGCAATTTGGAGTTTAATTTTACCTTCATTTGATGCATCAGCTGATATGGGGAAACTATCATTTATTCCAGTTATTATCGGATTATGGCTAGGATTTTTATTCTTAATGATTTTAGATAAAGTCGTTCCACATGTTCATATTGATTCAGATGAAACAGAAGGACCTAAATGTAATTTTAAAAAATCAACAATGACTGCTTTAGCAGTAGCGTTACATAATCTACCTGAGGGAATGGCAGTAGGAATTGTTTTGGCTTCGGCTCAGGATGAAACTAGTGTTGTTCCACTTTCAATGGCGATTGCTTTAGCTATCGGTATTGCAATTCAAAATTTTCCAGAAGGGGCAATTATCTCTTTGCCACTTCACGATTGTGGAATAAAAAGGAGTAAAACTTTCTTGTTGGGGGTTTTATCAGGTATTGTTGAACCACTAGGAGCAGTTTTAACTTTATTGCTAGCGAGTTTTATCACTCCGATTTTACCATATATGTTAAGTTTTGCTGCTGGAGCAATGATATATGTTGTTGTAGAAGAATTAATTCCAGAAATGTCAAAAGGAAAACATTCACATATTGGTACGATCTTTTTCGCAATAGGATTTTCATTAATGATGATTTTAGATATTATACTTGGATAAAATAATAAAAACTGAGAATTTTCAAAAGTATCTCAGTTTTTTGTTTTTTATAAAAATTGAAACTTTGTATATTTCGTAAAAAGGACACTTATATATTAGCCTAAATTATCTTTCCCAATTATTATTTTATCTTTATAGCTATTTGGTAATTATCTAACTATATAGTATTACATTCGTTTTTTAATTTCTTTAATATATTTATCATTATGTATCCATACTTTTACTTCTTCCATATCAACAGTATATCCGTTAGTTAAATATCCTAAAACAACTTCTGTATATAAAACTTCAGGATTTGTATTTAATGTCTCTTCAAAATTAAAATTCATTTTTTTGCTAATTCCTTCAACAATGCCTTTATAAAAATAGCTATCTTCACCAAAAGAATTTTTAACTTTTTCTAAATGTTTAAATCCTTCAACTATCGCTTCTACTTTAATTATTTTTCTTTGTTTATTTATTAAATTACCACCATTTAATAAAGTATCGACTGTTGTATTTAATACATCACATAATGATAAAAGAATATTTGTATCGGGTAATGTTTCACCGATTTCCCACTTTGATACTGATTGAAAAGATATATTTAGTTTTTCAGCAAGTTGTGTTTGTGTCATACCTTTTTCTTTTCTTAATTTTTTAATAAATTGACCAATCTCGTTCATAATTTTTCCTCCTATAAAATGTTGTGTAGCTACAATAGAAACTAGTTTCTATTAAAATTATATAATATTTAATTGAATTAATCAATAACTAGAATTTAGAAAGTATTCAATTGTCAATTGAATTTTTGATGTGATTAAAATGACGGCGCAAATGACGGCGCAAGGGTTTTTCACGGGTTCTCAAAATAAAAAAGCCACTTTTACAAGTGACTTTAAATTCTAAATGGTAGTCCGTACGGGATTCGAACCCGTGAATGCATGCGTGAAAGGCATGTGAGTTAAGCCGCTTCTCCAACGGACCAATTATGAATGGCGGAGTAGAAGGGATTTGAACCCTTGCGCCAGTTTCCCGACCTACACCCTTAGCAGGGGCGCCTCTTCAGCCTCTTGAGTACTACTCCATTTGCCATATTATTATACTAAAAAAAATTAAAATTGTCAACTAATATATGTATAATTATTTTTAAAAGGTAAAAAATATTGAAAAGAAAGGAAGTTTTTTTTATGCCAAAATTAAAATGTGAAGTAGGACAATGTGCTTATAACGGAAATCATTGCTGTCATCGTGGTTCAATTGATGTAGAAGGACCAATGGCTAGAAGTAAAAAAGAAACCGCTTGTTTAAGTTATGTTCAAAGGGGGAATATTAATTATAATGTTGAAGCTTCAAAAATTGAAGCTCCTGCAAATACCTTTGTATATTGTGATGCCACAAACTGTGTTTTTGAACATGACTCTGTATGTCAAGCGGACAAAATTGAAATCAAAAATGTGGATACTGTTAATCAAAAATATCAAGATACAGAATCTAAATATCATGAAGGATATTGGAAAAATGCCACAACAATGTGTAAAACATTTGAAAGTAAAGAATAGAAGAGTTTTCTTCTATTTTTTTTATATTTTTAGTTGATTATTTATAGACAATAATATATAATATTACTAGTTTAATATTACTAAACTTTTGGTTTAATATTGTAAAACTGTTATAAGATGTTTGCTTATAATTTTTTACAATTTTTTTGTTTTTGGGAGGTGTGATGAAATGACTATAGGTACTAAAATTAAAGGGTTGAGGAGTTTGTGTGGTTTTACACAAGAAGAACTAGCCAATAGATGTGACTTAACAAAGGGATATATTTCTCAATTAGAAAATGATTTAACCAGTCCTTCTATTAGTACACTGACGGACATTTTATCGGCCCTAGGAACAAACCTTAAAACTTTCTTTAGTGATGAAGATGAGGATGATATTGTTTTTACTGAAGAAGATTATTTTGTTAAAGAAGAAGATCATTATAAAATAACTTGGCTTGTTCCTAATAGCCAAAAAAATGAAATGGAGCCTATCTTATTTGAACTTGCGCCTCACGCGTTAAGTGATAAAGATATGCCACATGAGGGTGAAGAATTTGGATATGTTTTAGAAGGAAAAGTAACAGTTGTTTATGGTAATAAAACAGTTGTTTGTCAAAAGGGTGAATCTTTCTATTTTGCTACAAGCAAAGATCATTATTTGAAGAACAATACCAATAAACCGGTAAAATTAATATGGGTAAGCAGCCCACCTAATTTTTAAGACGAGGTAAATGATTATGGCAAAAAAAGACGATATTATTATTAGCATTCAAAATGTATCAAAAGAATTTGATGATGTTTTAGTTGTTGATGATTTTAATTTATATATTAAAAAGGGTGAATTTGTTACTTTCTTAGGTCCATCAGGATGTGGGAAAACAACAACGCTTAGAATGATTGCGGGATTCGAAATGCCCACATCAGGGAAGATATTATTAAATGGCGAAGATATTACTAATCTTCCACCATATAAACGTCCAGTTAACACGGTTTTCCAACGTTATGCACTTTTTCCTCATTTAGATGTTTATGAAAATGTTGCCTTCGGATTAAAACTTAAAAAAATTAAAGCTACAGTTACTGACAAAAAAGGTAATGTTAAGGAAATAGAGCGAAAATTAACAAGAGAAGAAATAGATGAAAAGGTTCGTAAAGCTCTACGTATTGTTGACTTAGAAGAACTTGAATGGCGTGATATCTCAACTTTATCTGGTGGACAACAACAGCGTATTGCGATTGCACGTGCGATTGTTAATGAACCAGAAATTTTATTGCTTGATGAACCGCTTGGAGCTTTAGACTTAAAGATGCGTAAAGAAATGCAACTTGAATTAAAAGAAATGCATCGTAAATTAGGAATTACATTTATTTATGTAACACATGACCAAGAGGAAGCCCTAACAATGTCTGATACAATTGTTATTATGAAAGATGGTATGATTCAACAAATTGGTACGCCAGAAGACATATATAATGAACCAGAAAATGCCTTTGTTGCTGACTTTATTGGGGAAAGTAATATATATGAAGGTACAATGGTTGGGGATAAGAAGATTCGTTTCTTAAATCATGTTTTTGATTGTGTTGATGAATTCCCAATTCATGAAAAAGTTGACGTTGTTCTTCGTCCAGAAGATATTAAACTTGCACCGGTTAATCAAGGAATGGTTAATGGGAAATTGACTAGTAAAGTGTTTAAAGGGGTTCATTACGAATATGTAATGATGGTTGGTAGAAGTGAAGTAGTAATTCAAGATACTCGTAATTTAGATATTAATTGTGAGGCTAGTATTTCGGTTGTTCCTTTTGACATTCATATCATGAAAAAAGAATTTGTTAGTAATATGTATGACGCTTATATTGATAAAAATAATAAAGTTGTTATTTCAGAAGAACCATTTGAGTGTGATGTTACTCAACTTATTCCTGGAACTGTTTTAGATGAAGATGGATATTTAGTAGATAAAGATGGAAAACGTTATGATCTAACTGATGCAGATGTTAAAGTTGAAGTTGGATTAAAAGATATCGAAATTGCTGATGATGAAGAAGAAGGTAATATTACAGGTGAAATAGTTTCTATTATTTATAAAGGAGACCATTACCAAGTAATTGTTAGAACTGAAGAAGATGAAGACTTTGTAGTTGATACAGAATATACATGGAATGAACTAGATAGAGTATCAGTTAAGATTGCTAAAGAAAAGATAAAGATGACATTAAAACAAGAGGCGAAGAATTATGTCAAAGATTAAATTCACTCGTAAAATGTTATCAATACCTTATGCGGTATTTATGATTCTATTTGTAGTTATACCGCTACTTCTAGTTGTCTTTTATGCTTTTACGGACGCAGAAGGAAATTTCTCTTTAGGGAATGTTGTTACTTTCTTTTCAAATTCAACAAATTTAAATACCTTTGTTATAAGTATTCTAATTGGGGTAGCGACTACTGCTTTATGTTTATTAATTGGATATCCAGTAGCAATGATTTTAGCTAAAAAAGAATATAAGTTTGGTGGCGTATTTGTAATGCTTTTTGTTATGCCAATGTGGATAAACTTTGTTTTACGTACAGCCGCAACCCGTGACTTACTATTTTGGCTTGGAATTAGTGGGGGAGAACAACCATATTCAGCAACAATGATTGGAATGGTTTATAACTATTTACCATTTGTCATTCTACCATTATATACGACAATGTTAAAAATGGATCGTTCGTTAATAGAGGCTTCAATGGATTTAGGTTGTAATAAAGTCCAAACTTTCGTTAAAACAATTATTCCGATGACGATGCCGGGAATTGTTTCGGCTGCTTCAATGGTATTTATGCCAACAATGTCATCATATGTTATTAGTGACGTTATGGGTGAACGTCAAATATCATTAATCGGTAATACTATTCAAACTTATTTTGACAAGAGTTTATGGAATATGGGAAGCTTTATCGCGTTAGTGATGATGATCATTATTTTAATTACAAGTTTTATGACTAGAAACGTTGAAAAACAAGAAGATGCAAGAGGTAGCTTATGGTAAAAAAGATTTTTGCAAAAAGTTATGTTGCGTTAATTTTGTGTTTGATGTATGCTCCTATTTTTGTTCTAATTGCGTTTAGTTTTACAACTTCTACGTTAATTGGAGATTGGAGTGGATTTAGTTTAGAGTTGTATACAAGTCTATTTAAGAATAAGGAAATAATGGAAGCTTTGAAGAATACTGTATTAATTGCGTTATCTTCAGCGGTTGTTTCGACAATTCTTGGAACGTTAGGAGCGATTGGAATTTTTTATTGTAAGAAAAAAGTGCGTCGTACTTTTGAATTTATTGGTCAAATTCCTATTTTAAATCCTGAAATCGTTACAGCGTTGTCACTTACAATTCTTTTTGTATTTTTAGGAATTAAATTTAATTTTATTACATTAATGATAGGACACATTATTTTAACAATTCCGTTTGTTGTGCTAAGTATTACGCCAAAACTTAAACAAATGGATTCTAATGTGTATGAAGCGGCTTTAGATTTAGGTGCTAAGCCTTCAACAGCTCTAAGAAAAGTAGTTATTCCTGAAATTATTCCGGGAATTTTATCTGGATTCATTTTAGCTGTTACTTTATCTTTAGATGATTATATTATTACTGCGTTTACAAGAAACAATTCTTTTCAAACTATCAGTACATATGTATATGGGGTAACTGCTAAAAAAGGAGCATTGCCGCCAACTTTAAGAGCTTTAACAACAATTATCTTTATTGTAACCCTTGTATTATTGATTCTCTTAAATTTAAAGGGTAAGAAAAAGGAGGTAAGACGATGAAAAAATTATTATTTGTTTTGCTTACTTTAATTAGTTCGATAATTGTTTGGACAAATGTTTTTTATGTATCAGCAGCAGAATCAGTTGTTTTAAGAGTTTATAACTGGCAAGACTACATTGATGATGGATTAGATGATAATGGGGATCAAATATCTACACCAGTAATTGATTTATGGATTGCGGATTACAAAAAGAGAACAGGAGTTAGTGTTGAAGTAGTATATGATACTTTTGAAACTCCAGAGACAATGCTTAATACGTTAAAAACTGGTAAGAGTCAGTATGATTTAGCGTGTCCTTCTGATTATACTATTCAAAAAATGATTAAGGAAGGAATGCTTGAAAAGTTTGATACATCTAAACTAACTTACTATAATCAATATGCTTCTCCATATTTGAAAGATTTATTTGATAAAAATGGATGGACAGAATATGCGGTTCCATATATGTGGGGAACTGTTGGGTTATTATATAATCCAGAAGCGATAGATGAAAAAGATGTAAGTACTTGGAATGTAATGTGGGATAGTAAATATCAAAATATGGCCACAACAAAAGATAGTGTACGTGATACATATTTTGTTGGGGTAATGCATGTTTATCAAGAAGAACTCCATACTTTAAGAAGTGCTTATTTAAATGGGGAGATTTCTCAAGAAGATTATAATAAACAAGTTAATGTTATTATGAATCGTACTGATGATGATACTCTTGCTAAAGTGGAAACTGATTTAAAATTATTAAAAGAAAATTTATTTGGGCTAGAAGTGGATAGTGGTAAAAGTGATATCGTTTCTGGTAAGATTTCAATGAATCTTGCTTGGAGTGGAGATGCGGTATACTCAATGGATTTAGCTGAAGAAGAAGACGACAAACTTTTAGCTTATGCGGTTCCTGAAGAAGGGAGCAATGTGTGGTATGATGGATGGGTTATGCCTAAAGGTGCGAATATTGCTTTAGCAACTGATTTTGTAGATTTCTTATCTCGTCCAGAGATTGCAGTATTAAATATGAATAAAATTGGTTACACTAGTGCCATCGCAGGACAAGAAGTATTAGATATGATTGTAGATTGGTATGGAGCTGAAAGCGAAGAATCAGCAGTAGAAATGGATTTAACATATTTCTTTGGAAATACAGTTGATCAAGATGAAAATGGGAAAGTCCTTGTGTCAATTGATGAGCATTATATTGGACGTCAATTTAGTGCTCAATACCCAGATTATGAAACAATTATTAGATGCGGGGTAATGGAAGACTTTGGTGATAAAAATGATGCGGTACTAGAAATGTGGGCAAATTTCAAAGCCAACGAACTTACTCCTCTTACTTGGGCATCAGTAATCGTATTAGCTCTAATAACTGCTGTAGTGATGATTAGATCAGCTATTAAGCAAAGAAATAGACGTTTACATATTAGACATTAAAAGAAAAGCAACCTCTTTAAAAAAGGGGTTGCTTTTAAATGTCAATATAAAACTAGAAAAATATTGACATATAATAATCATTCCTAAATATATTGTTTAAGATTATTTTTAAAATTAAATTACAGTATTTTTATAAAAGATGTATAAAACGCGAGTTCAAATCCCTGGGCAGAGGTTAAAATAAAATCTATATTAACTTTTTTTCAAGAAGCAACAATCTGTTCTATAGATAATTGTCTTGATGGGGCTGCCTGTCCCTCTAATGCCTAAGAAATAGTATTATTTCCTTTGGGTTTACATATAAAATATATAATAGGAATGATTGATTAGGTAGAGGCAAGAAATTTGGAAAGGGAATAATAATGATTTTTGCCTCTACACCTATATAATACGCAAAAAGTGAAAATTTTACTCTTTCGAAAAATATTAAAATTAGATAAAAAATAAATAAAAAAATCTAAAATATCTTTGTTTTTTTCTTTTTTAAAAGATATTTTGTAATTTTAGTTGATAAGAATATAGTTGATAGGTATTTTAAATAGATTTAAAAGTAATTTATTTGTAAAACACTTGCAATAAAATAACAATTTTGATATAATATATTGGCTAGAGATAATTATCTAGGGGCATCGTACAACGGTAGTACACCGGTCTCCAAAACCGTCAATGTGGGTTCGATTCCTACTGCCCCTGCCATGGCGAATGTGGTGAAGTGGTTAACACAGCGGATTGTGGCTCCGTCACGCGTGGGTTCGAATCCCATCATTCGCCCCATATTAGATTACTAATCTTGATACAATTTAACGTATCGAGATTTTTTATTTTTATAGGGGTTCAAGTCCTACTGTTATGTCTTTTATTTGCCACTTGTGTATTTTTTTTTTTTTTTTAATGGACACTTTTTCGAGCAAAAAATAAAAAGCGAACACGTGCGAAGTTTTACAATTTAACGATTACGAACCTTTTAACGATTTACATATTAATAGTATAAATCAAGTTTTTGTGGTATAATTAGTTGACAGATAAATTAGTAATTACCAATTGATAGGTGGTAAAATATATGGACATAAAACAGCTTTTAATTAAAACATTACCAGTTATACCAGATGATATAAAATATAAGATTCATAAAGCAAATATTACGTTGACTTCATTTGAAAATAAAAATGAAATATTATATAATGTTGATTTGCAAAACGAAGTTGGTATCGCTAAGTTTGAAGACGGAACATATCTTGTATCTATGGTATGTCCGATGCCCAATATTACTGCTGATATGATTTCTTGGTGGTTTTGGTGGCATGCTCAAGAAAGTATTAGATATCAAGTATGGTATCCTAATAGTCATATTAAAATCAAGTTTCATAAGAAAGATAAGAGTTATTTTAAATGCAAAGATTATCAAAATTTTGTGCCTAACACACAATATCCAACTGAAAAAATTGGAAGAATGAAAATGCCTTTGAGAATTGATTTCAAAACTCCTGAAGAGTTCGGTTTTGATAGTAAAATTATGAATGATAATAATATCCATAAAATTGTATGTGGTCACGTAGGTGTATTTAATAACATAATTAAACATACTGAAATGACTCATATTTTCAAGCAAACAGAAAATGGGTTGTTTCTAATAAGTAGATTTTGGCTAGGTAAATTTATGAATAATAAATTATTAAAAAAGCTAATTATTAATAAAAAAATGGCAATAGATATGGCGATACATTGTTGCATAGAATATAGAAATCTAGTAGAAATATTGCCGGTTTTATATAATGAATACAAATAGAATTTGGTGGTGTAGGTTATGAATGAAGAAATTAAAATATATATTGAGAAATATCCAACAGAAATTATTGATTTATTTCAAGAGCTTCGTAAATTAATATATAATAGTGTGTCAGTAGATATTGAGGAAAAAATGTGGGCTAAGCTACCAACTTATTATGTTTGTGAATCATTCGTAAGATTAATTCCATTTAAAGACCATATTAACGTTGAAGCAAAAGCAATTATTAATTATAAAGATGAACTTTCTGGTTTTAAAATTACACCTAAAGGTATGTTACAAGTATTTGTAAATCAAGAATTACCTTTTGAGATATTAAAGAAAGTGTTCATAGACGCATTGATAAAGTAGAAGTTATCGCACACACGGAGGAAGAAAATGGTTTATAAAATTTTGGCATTATCAATAATGATAATATTTTATGGTATTTATTATGGAAAAATGATTGTTCAAAAAAAACAAGGAATTAAAACGAGACAGCTCGGAAAAGGGAAAAATCTAAATATTAGAAGCGTAGAAATTTTACTATCCATTGCAACACTTGTAATTGTTCCAATACAACTAATTTCGATAATATTTGATTTAACTATTTTAAATGATAACATTAGATTTATTGGTTTTGCAGTTGGGATAATAGGGAATATATTATTTTTAATATCTATAATAACTATGAAGAACAGCTGGAGAGCAGGAATCCCAAGTGAAGATAATACAGAATTTATTTCTAATGGAATTTATAAAATAAGTAGGAATCCAGCATTTTTAGGTTTTGATTTAATGTACATCGGAATTTGTTTATTGTATTGTAATGTTTTAACGATAATTTTTTCATTATTTGCTATTGTTATGTTACATTTTCAAATTCTTCAAGAAGAAAAGTATTTAGAGAAAACTTTTGGAGAAACATATATCACATATAAAAATAAAGTGTTTCGTTATATAGGAAGAAGAAATTAGAATTTGATGAAATGATTGTGTTGACAAAATAGAACAAGCTTGCTTATCATTTGAACAATATCTACGATAGCTGGAGACCATCTTGCTATTATGTTTAATCCTGACGGATATATTAAATTGATTGATGATTTTATTGAAAATATTCAATAATTTATTATTTATCGATCAGATATAAGGTACAGATTTTTAATACAAGGGTACGGAAAAATACTGCTAGGGTACGAACTTTTATAGTAGGGGTACGAAATTGTATTAAAATAGGTAATGTTTGCCATAACTAAAATTTATAGGTCTTTATAAGACCTATTTTTTCATTCATTAAGGGAAGTAGGGATCGGCGTTGTAATAAAAGCTGAATTATAAAAGATTTAAGATTTGAAATAAATAAAATTTAATTGTATAATATAAGTAACTAAAAAAACAACAAAATAAGGAGATTTAGATTTTGAAGAAAGTAATTTTAAGTTCTATAGTTTTGTTTTTATTAATAACATGTCTGGTTGGCTGTGATAAAGAATGTAACCATGAATTTGGTGAATGGTATGAATTAGTTTCAGCGACATGTACAAGTGAAGGACTTGAAGAATGTAAGTGTAACTTGTGTGGGATAACTAAACAAAATGATCTTCCAATTGAACATAAGTGGAATAGAGGTATGTGTAAGGAATGTAGTATCATATGCAGCCATGAGTATGAAAAAGGTGAATGCTATAAGTGTGGTTCAATTGAGAGTTGTGAAAAACATAAGTTTGAGGATGTCTCAATTAATTTCGAAAATTATGATGTATGTATGAATTCGGCTACTAAAGGTGAATGTTTGGTGTGTGGTTCATCTGGTACGAGAATGGTTATTAATGGTAATTGTAATTTTGTACCAAATAAAGAAAAAGAAATTGTTATTCAACAAGATGCTAATGGGTACAAATATGAAGTATCGGTTTTAGAGTGTAAAACTTGTGGATTAAATTATGAACAAAAGATGTGGACTAAATATTTTGATAATTGTGGAGTATTAAATTATATTGTTTCTTCCTTTATTTTAGGTGATGAAATAATTGGTGAATTTTATGATCAAAGAGTTTATTATGATCATGATAATGATATTTCCTATATTTTAAGTGGTGAAGATTGTTTAAATGGTTATGAAATTATTGAAACATGTAAAAAATGTGATCAAGTTGCTAAATCAAAAAGTTCAGGACATATTATTACCAGTGGAAATATAATTGATTTATCTAAATATTCATCATGTGGTGGAAACATTGAATGTTATAAATGTAAAGTGTGTGGGTCAATTGATGAAATACAAGAAATTAAGATCAATTGTGTTATAAGTGATGTTACAGTAGTTAAGAAAGAAGATGCCAATAATATCTCTCATACAATTACTTCAGGAGTTTGTGATAAGTGTGGATTAAGTTATATTATAGATGAGTGGGATGAGGAAAGTTATTTCGGTAAAGTTACTAGTACACTGATATCTATTTATCAAAATGATGAATTGGTAGTGACTGGAGTAAAAAAAGAACATCGTTATGAGTAATTAAAAAAGGAGCTTTAAGCTCCTTTTATTATTTTAATTTAGTGCACATTGCGTATGCGCCATAGATACCTGCATCATTTTTAAGAGTAGATACCATTAATTCAACACGTGCATTCCATTGACCACCATAAATCATCTTAGCCAGTCTATTTTGGAGTGGTTCCATTAAAGAGTCTCCGCGATAACTAATTCCTCCGCCTAAAATGATGGCATCTGGTCTAAAGATGTTCGCAAGATTTGTTAGTCCGTCAGCTAAATCTTCTATATATTGTTCAAAGACAATGGTTGCAACTTTATCGTTTTCAGCAAGGGCATCGAAGAATCCCATACCATCTAGGTCTTCTGGTTTTTTAGCATATTTCCAAAGAAGGCTTGTTGGGTTATTAATCATGGCGACTCTTGCGTTGCGGATAAGTGCAGTTGCTGAGGCGTATGTTTCGAAACAACCACGTCTACCACAGCTACAAAGTTGGCCATTTGTAGAAATAACCATATGACCGATTTCGGCACCTGCTCCATTTTTACCTTCAAGCATATGTCCGTCAATGATTATTCCGCCCCCAATACCTGTTCCTAAAGTTACGAAAACAATATTTTTAAATTCTTTTCCTCTACCAAAGTGATATTCACCAAGAGCTGCTACATTAGCATCATTTGATATTCTAATGAAAGTATCAATCTTTTGTTTCAGTAGTTTTACAATTTCAAAATTATGCGCAACTAGATTGTTAGAATAAACAACTGTCCCCGTTGATCCGTCAACATGTCCTGGAAAACCAATTCCAATCCCTTTTAAATCATCAAGTAATAAATTTTTTGAAGCGAATAATTTATTGATATTTTCATATATATCATCAACAATATATTCAACGGTTCTTGTATTAAAAGATATTCTTTCAAGTAATTCATCTTTATCGTTAAAAAGACCCATTTTTACAGATGTTCCACCAACATCAATACCAACATAATATTTCATATTTATCACCTTTACTTTTATTTTATACTTTTAGTATATCACAAATTAATTTTTTAAGCAATTTTTTATATATAATAAGATAGAATATTTAAATTTAAAATATCTATAATGTATAGAAGGAGTGATATTTGTGAATGCTGTTATTCTTGCGGCGGGTAGAGGGGTAAGGATGAAAAGTGCTTTACCAAAATGTGCGGTTTTGCTTAATGGTAAACCAATGCTTAATCATATAATAGAAACTTTAAAAAAGATAGAAATCGAAAATATATATGTTGTTGTGGGATATAAAAAAGAAGAAATTATAAAAATTATACCTAAAGGTATTTTGTGTATAACCCAAAAAGAACAGCTTGGAACAGGGGATGCGGTTAAAAGTTGTAAAGATGTAATGAAAGATTTAAAGGGAGATACTTTGATTTTGCCTGGTGATGTGCCTTTAATAGGAGAATATATGTTGAAAGATTTAATCAATAAGCATCAAAAAGAAGAAAATGATATGACTATTCTAACAATGATAACGGATAATCCTTTTGGATATGGACGAATCGTACGGGATAATAATTTTGAGGTGTCAAAAATTGTGGAAGAAAAAGATTTAGATGATGAGGATAGGGTTATTTTAGAAGTTAATACCGGGATTTATTGTGTTAATAATCAAGTGTTATTTAAAAATATTGATAAACTACATAATTTCAATAATAAACAAGAGTATTATTTAACTGATTTAGTTGAAATATTGGCAAAAGATTATAGGGTTAAGACTATGAGTGTGAAATATCATTATCAATTGACTGGGGTAAATGATCTTGAAACTTTAAAGAAATTAGGGGAGTGGGCAATTTAAATGAGTGATTTTTGGAAATATTTACTTTTGGGTATTGTTCAAGGGATTAGTGAAGTTTTACCTATTTCTTCATCTGCTCATTTGATTTTGGTTCAAAATATAATGGGAATAAAAAGTGATGATTTATCTTTAGAGGTATTTTTACATATGGCTTCCTTAGTGGCAATTGTCTTTTTCTTAAGAAAAAGGCTTTGTAAATTGGTTTGGGGAAGTATTAAGTATATATTATATAAAAAAGAAGAAGACTACAAAGAATTTAAAATGATGATTTGTTTGATTGTTTCAACACTTCCTGTAGTTATATTTACGCTTTTATTTAAAAGTCAAATTGATGTAATTAGTGGTAACATCTTTTCAATTGGATTATTACTGTTGATTAATGGCGCTTTATTGCTTTATTTTATGAATTTTAATGATGAAAATAGAAAAAGAGCCTTGAGTTATAAAGATGCACTAGTGGTAGGAGTGTTTGAGTGTATGGGGGTTTTCCCTGGAATATCCAGAAGTGGAAGTTGTTTATGTGGTGGGAAGTTAAGAAAGTTAAGTCGAGAAGAAATGGCAGATTATGCATTTTTATTATTTATTCCTGCGGCAGTTGGGGCAATGGTTTTAGAATTTGATAATTTATCACAAGTGATTTTTGGGAATGATTTGTGGATGTATTTAGTGGTATTTGTGGTAACAAGTGTTGTTACTTATTTATCATTAAATATTCTACTTAGTTTTATTAAGAGGGGGAAGATTAAGTATTTTGGTTATTATTGTATGGTTATGGGGTTAATTATTGTGTTGTTTGAAATAATTAAATAAAAAACATTTATAATATCGCTTGCAATGGGACTCTAATTGTGATATAATAATAAGGCAATTAAAGAGGGTCCCATGGTGTAGTGGTTAACATGCCAGTCTGTCACACTGGAGATCGCGAGTTCAAGTCTCGTTGGGACCGCCATTTTAAAACCTGCGCTCGTAGTTCAATTGGATAGAATACTTGACTACGGATCAAGGGGTTAGGGGTTCGAATCCTCTCGGGCGCGCCATTTTTTAAAAAAGTTTTAAAAAATAATCATATTCCTTGACAAATAATATTAAGTTGTGTTATAATATTTGAGGTTTAGGATTGAGTTCGGGACTTAGCTCAGCTTGGTAGAGCATCTGGTTTGGGACCAGAGGGTCACAGGTTCGAATCCTGCAGTCCCGACCATTTATAAAATTTAATATATGCGGGTGTAGTTCAACGGCAGAACTTCAGCCTTCCAAGCTGACTACGTGGGTTCGATTCCCATCACCCGCTCCATTTAAAAATTAAGGTCTTGAGAAAAAGGCTCTTTTTTTATTTCATTTTTCGATAAAATAATTGATTTTTTATTAATAATATGATATAACAAATATATGGAGGTATGAAATGAAAAAAAATAGAATGGTCAAGATTGGAGATTTTCCAACAGGTAAAAATAATAATATATGTGATGTTGATGGAGTGTTAGTAGGGCATTCAACTGTAGATTGTGGGAATAATCATACCGGTGTAACAGCAATTCTACCTCATAATGGTAATTTATTTAAAAATAAGGTTGTTGCTGCAGGATATGCATACAACGGTTTTGGTAAATCAATGGGGCTTGTACAAGTTGAAGAATTAGGGACAGTTGAAACTCCGATTTTGTTAACGAACACTTTAGCTATTGGTAATGTAAGTGACGGATTAATTAGTTATATGATTAAAGATAATCCAGAAATTGGTGTGACAACTTCCACAGTTAATCCACTGGTTATGGAATGTAATGATGGAAAGATAAATAAAATTCAAGACCGTATATTAAATGAAACAAATGTATATGAAGCAATTAATGATGCGGGGGTTAATTTTAAACAGGGTGATGTTGGTGCAGGATGTGGAATGAAGTGTCATGGTTTTAAAGGTGGAATTGGATCTTCTTCAAGAATTGTGTCAATTGATGGAAAGGATTATACTGTTGGAGTATTAGTTAATTCAAATTTTGGTAGTTCTAATGGAGCAGATTTAATATTTAAAGGTCGTGCACTTGGGTCACTAATTAAAGATTATGATCTAAAACAAGAAGAAGATAAGGGAAGTATCATTGTTGTTCTCGCAACAAATGCTCCACTTGACGCAAGACAACTTAAGCGAATTGCTAAAAGAGCAGAACTTGGAATCGCAAGAACGGGATCATACGCAGGAAATGGTAGCGGAGATATAATGTTGGCTTTTTCAACTGAAAATAAAGTTACTCATGATTCTTCTTGCGCTATTGATAATATTGTTCGCTTTTCGGATAATTATATTAATCAACTGTTTAAAGCTACAGTTGAGGCTACAGAAGAAGCGGTGCTGAATTCAATGTTGTACGCAAAAGAAAAAGTAAGTTATAATGGTGTTAAGT
Organism: Bacilli bacterium; assembly: GCA_017463365.1. Taxonomy (GTDB): domain Bacteria; phylum Bacillota_I; class Bacilli_A; order ML615J-28; family CAG-313; genus HGM10611. Next base: position 44,836 of record JAFTPH010000052.1, on the reverse strand, counting down.
ATAAGTCGCTTATGGAATATTATGAATTATTTAAGGATTTATTATCTTAGTAAATTCGTATAAAATTCAAAGTTAATGACAAAAATAAGAAAAAATGTTATAATATTATAAAGGTAGGTGTAAATAAATGTTATTTAAAGGTTTATTTTTAGCAGATGCAGTAGTAGATGGTGCTGAAGCAACTAATGAAGTGTTTTCATTTACAGAGTTAATTCAAGAGGTTGCAGCGTGGCTTTCAACGGAAGGATTAAAATTAGTTTTCGGATTAATTGTTTTATTTATTGTATGTAAAATTATTAATGGTATTGCAAAACGTTTCAAAAAACGCATGGAAAAGAAAGGGCGCGATAAAACAATTACTGTTTTAGGATACAAAGCAATTCGTTACGGGTTAAAAGCTCTTGCTGTTCTTTGCTTTTTAGGGTTTGTTGGAATTGATACAGCTGGTATTGGTAGTGTAATTGGTTCACTTGGAGTTGGTGTTGGACTGGCTGTTAATGGGACTTTAAGTAATTTAGCCGGTGGAATTGTTATTTTAATTATGCGTCCATTTGGTATTGGTGATTATATTGAAGCTCAAGGTGAAGGTGGAACGGTTGAAGAAATTGGTATTTTCTATACAGAACTTGTAACTCCTGATAATAAGGTAGTATATATTCCAAATGGTTCTTTATCTAATGGTTCAATGGTTAACTATTCTAAGAAAGATTTACGTCGTGTTGATTTTACTTTCTCAATTAGTTATGAAGAAGATTTTGAAAGAGCGAAACAAGTTATCTATAGTGTGATCGAGAATACGCAAAACGCATTGCTTGATCCTCAACCATTCGTACGTGTTGTTAGTCATGGTGAAAGTACAATTGATATATCAGCTAAAGTATGGACTAAGAATGAACATTATTGGGATGTATACTTTGATATGATGGAAGCTATTAAGAAAAACTTTGATAGTGCCAATATTGAAATCCCTTATAAACAATTAGATGTTCATATTAAAAATAAATAGGAGTTATTATGTTACTTTGTTTAGATATTGGTAATACTCATATTGTAATGGGGATTACTGATAATAATAAGATAAAAGATATTTATCGTTTCGCAACTAATGTAACGATTACTGAAGATGAATATGCAGTTAAGTTCTTAGAAGTTATTAAAGGCAGTGGTTATAATCCTAAAGACGTCGATGGAGTAATTATTTCTTCAGTTGTTCCAGGACTTGATAAAGTTATTTATGGAGCATTTAAAAAGTATTTCCATGTAAAACCATTATTCGTTGGTCAAGGTATTAAGAGTGGAATGAATATTAAAATTGAAAATCCGAAACAACTTGGAGCTGATTTGTTAGTTGGTGCTGTTGCTTCGTACACAAAATTTCCAGAGAATTTAATTGTTGTTGATCTTGGTACAGCAACTAAATTTGTGGTTGTTAATGGTAAAGGCGAAATTTTAGGTGGGGCGATTGCACCAGGGATTCAAAGCTCTTTAAATAGTCTTTTTGCTTCAGCGGCGAAGTTATCACAAGTTAATTTGGAAGTGCCAAAAAATGTTATTGGACGTGATACTACAACTTGTATTCAAAGTGGAACAGTATATGGGGCGGTATCAATGGTTGAAGGAATGGTAGAAAGAATTAAAAAAGAGTTAGGAGATGCTAAAGTTATCTTAACTGGTGGGTTATCAGAAGTGATAAAAGATGTTTTAAATTTGGAATATGAATACATTCCTAATTTATTAATAGAGGGGTTAATAATTCTTTATAATAAAAATAAATAATCTATCATATAATTTGATAGGTGATTAAAATGTTAAATTCAGATCCGTTAATGTTTATTGAGAGTGCTCATGTGAATGTATCGTCAAAAAGTAAGACTGTTTTTGATAGTAGGTATGATTTACCGAAAAAGAAAGAGGAAGAAATATTATCTGAACCAAAAGAAATAAGCAAAGAAAATTTAGATAAGTTAGATAGTATTTTAGATTTATATCATATCTCAAAACCAGTTGTGTGTAAAATAGTTACATCATCTTCTAGTTATGAAGGAATACCATTTCAGAAAGAGAATGACAATTTGGTTATTAAGCAAAATGGTTTTGATACGGTAGTAAATATTAATGATATAGAAGATATTATGATACTGAGAATTTAAGGATTTACAAATAGCTTGTAAATCCTTTTTAATTTAAAAAATACTATTAAAATAGTATAAATAAAATGCATTTTTTGATATAATATTAATATACATTTAAACAAAGAAAGGTGATAATATGAGATTCATCGCTCATCGCGGATGTCCTAAAAAAGAATTAGAAAATACGGTTGAAAGTTTTATTGTGGCTGGATGTGGAAAATATTATGGAATAGAATCAGATATCACTTTATTAAAAGATGGTAATATGATTATTTATCATGATGATGATTTAAATAGACTTGCGGGGATCAATCGTAACATTCGTGATTTAACGCTTGCAGAAGCAAGAGGAGTTGTTTTGAACAATCGACCTACTTATCATACATATGATTATAAAATTACAACGCCTTTGGAATATATAAAGGTTTGTAAACATTATAATAAAGTTCCGGTAATTGATATTAAATGGGGATTTACGATTGATAAAATTGATGAACTTATTGATATCTTAAAAAAAGAGGAAATGTATGATAAAAGTATAATTATTTGTTATACTATGGATATTGTTTTATATATTAAAAAAACTTATCCTGATTTTAAGGTTCAATTTTTAGCAGGAATGTTATTTAATGAAAAAAATGTCGAAATATGTCTTCAAAATAAAATTGATTTAGATGTTAGAAGTGATTTTGTAACAAAAGAACTTGTAGACTTATTTCACAGCCATGGATTAGTTGTTAATTGTTGGACTGTTGATGTAGTTGAAGAATTAGAAAGAGTAATAGAGTGTGGGGTTGATTTTGTAACCACTAATGTATTTGAGGAAAGGTAATATTATGGCAAGAAGAAAAAAGAAACAACCGAAATTAACGCTTGGGAAAGTAATTTTTAGTTTATTAATACTCTTATTAATTGTATTAGTTGCTTATTTTGGGAAACCATATATTAGTGAATATTTAGAAGATAATCATGATGATGATCATGAAAAAGTTGTAAGTGGAGAATTAAGTATTCATTTTCTAGAATTAGGTAATAAATATACTGGCGATTCGGTGTATATTAAAGCAGGAGATGTTGATATTTTAATTGATGCTGGTTCAAGAGGCAATAGTGCTGATGATATTGCGGGGTATTTAAATGAGTATATGACAGATAATACTTTAGAATATGTTATTGTTACGCATGCCCATCAAGATCACATTTCAGGTTTTGTGGGAACATCTAGTATTCCTGGTATTTTTGAACAATTTGAATGTGAAGTTATTATTGATTTTCCGATGACTAATGCGACAAGTAAGGTTTATCAAAATTATGTTTTAAAACGTGATGCTGAAATCGAAGAAGGGGCTACACATTATACAGCTTTAGAATGTTATAATAATGAAAATGGAGCCTCACGCACTTATGAATTAAGTGATGGTATTGAATTAGAAATTCTTTATAACTATTATTATGAAAATAAAACTAGTAATGAAAATGATTATTCAGTATGCTTAATGATTAATCAAGGTAGTAAACATTTCTTGTTTACGGGAGATTTGGAAGCAGAAGGGGAAGAAAAACTTATTGAGTACAATGATTTACCGGAAGTAGAGGTTTTTAAAGCCGGACATCATGGTTCTTATACAGCAACTTCAACTGCTTTGCTTGAGGTTATTAAACCAAAAATTATTTGTGTTTGTTGTTGTGCGGGAAGTGATGAGTATACCTCAAATCCAGATAATATGTTCCCTGCTCAAGCATTTGTATCAAGAGTATGTCATTACACTGATCAAATCTATGTAACAAGTGTTGCTGATGATAGTGAAGCAGGTTATACTTCTTTAAATGGTAATATTGTAATTTTATCTAGTGCTGAAGGGGTAACTGTAAATTGCTCGAATAATAATACTATTTTAAAAGAAAGCGATTGGTTTAAAGGTAATCGTAAGTGGGAATAGATTTAAAGGAGAATGAAATGTTTAAAAAAGGATTGATTTTTTCGCTATTTTTAGTCTTGATTTTTAGCCTTTTTGGTTGTGACACAAATCAAGGTTATGTTGATACGTTAAGTGAAAAAAATGAAAAAATTGTTCGTGAAAAAGTATTATCAGATGATAATAAAAATGCGAAAATATATTTTTACGGACAATATGATGAAGTTTTAGTTATTGGATATACTAATTATAGTTTTTCATCAACTAGTGAATCAGTTGTTGTTTATAATCAATATATATTTGATTATTCAGATAAAAATATAAAAATGGTATTATTTGATAAAAAACAAAATAAGGTTATGTCTTTTAATAATTATTTTTCTAGTAAAAAAGTAGGTTCTTTGGAAAAAGATTGGATTGATGAAAAATATTTTGAAAATATTCAACAACATTTTATTGTTAATCATGCGGGAATATATGCTGATACAGATAAAGAATTAGGAGCTTTAAGTGCTCATCAAATAACAAGTAAGTATGTTGAAAAATATGTATCTACTGATCCTCAAGATGTTTATTATAAAAACAGCATCAGCAATTATTATGGTAAATATAATGATTATCAAGTAGTGGTGATGTATAGTAAGTTATTTACAGGGGAATCGTTAACTACTGAAAAAGTTAATGATTTGAAATTTATTACATCTCCTGGATATGTTTTAAAATTATATAAAGATGGAGAGTTTTTTGATTTAAGTTATGTTTTTGAAAATAATTTAATTTCTCTTGAAGAATTAAATGATATTTATAATCAACATAAAAAAGCATTTGTTCATTTATATTTATTTGAAAAGTAAACATTAGGTTTTTCCTAATGTTTTTTTGTATATCAAATTTTAACTTGGTAATAATATTAATATAAAAGGAGAAATGATAAAAATGAATAAAAAAGGTCGAATATTTGTTTTGATTGGTCTAATATTAAGTTTATTTTTAATAACGTCATGTGATGAGGTAAAAGATGATATCAAAGATGATTTGGATGATGTAATTGATGAGGTAACAAGCCCTTTTAAAGAGGCAACTGCGTATGGTATTGTGTATAAAGATTATGTGGGAATGGCAAGAGTTATTACGGCGAATGACATAATTGTTCATATTGATATTGATGAAGCTTTTATGCCTATTGTATGGGCCCAAGAAACAAAAGCTGGAACTTTAACGGATGTAGTAACTAAAGAAGATGGATCAGCGTTTACGACAAATAATGAATTGCGTTATGCGAAATACATTAAGATTGGAGATACTGTTTTTACTGGGGTTCCTTATACTGATGAAGAGTTAAAAGATGTTACTTCTACCAAGCAGTTAATTAAATATTCTAGTGAAAAAATTGCTGACTTACATAAACATTTATTAAAAGAAGAAAATGCTAAATGGTATATCGAAGAGATATTAAAAGGTAATGCTTATGTTTGTGATAAAGATGGAAAAAGAGTAGAGACGACGGATGTAAATTTACAAGGAGCATTGTTTAAGAGTAATAGTCTGTACTGGACAACAGGAGAAACAGGTTGGGCAAAAAATATTCAGTATTTTACTAATGCTTTAATTGGTACGAAAATGACTGATGGTGTTAGTATGGAAGATGGTTTTGTGAAAGTAGGAGATGTAGTAACAAGTGCTACTTTTATGGCTTATCAAGATTATTATGATTTGGTTAAAAAAGCATACGAGGCTATTAAATAGGAGGTTAGACCTCCTTTTATTTATATACTGTAAAAAATAAATCTATTTTAATTTATAAAATGTTAAATTATGGTATAATAGGATATTAGAGGTGATTTATTATGGAACAAATCAAATTTCCGAAAGGCAATAAAAATGAGTTAATAATTGTTCGTGGAGCACGCGAAAATAATTTAAAAAGTATTGATGTAGTTATTCCTCGTGGAAAAATGACGGTTATGACGGGAGTATCTGGTTCTGGTAAGTCATCACTGGCTTTTGAAACGATTTATGCAGAAGGTCAACGTAGATATGTTGAAAGTTTATCAGCATATGCTCGTCAGTTTTTAGGGAATGTTGATAAACCTGATGTAGATTCAATTGAAGGTTTATCACCAGCTATTTCGATTGATCAAAAAACAACAAGTAGAAATCCTCGTTCAACAGTCGGAACTGTAACAGAAATTTATGATTATTTACGTCTATTATATGCGAGAATTGGTCACCCAACATGTCCAACTCATCACATTGAAATTAGTAGTCAAACATATGAAGAAATGGTTGATAAAGTGTTTACTTATGAAGATGGTAGTACAATCATTGTACTTGCTCCGATCGTTGAAGAACGAAAAGGGACATTTGAGGGAACATTTGAAACATTAAGAAAAGATGGATATTCAAAAGTTGTAGTAGATGGGGATATGCTTGAACTTGATGAAGAGATTAAATTAGAAAAAAATAAAAAACATAATATTTTAGTAGTTGTTGATCGTTTAAAATTAAGAGTAGAAAATCGTTCAAGATTATATGAGGCAGTAGAGGCGGCAGCTAGTCTATCTGATGGTAAATTATATATTGAAATTAACGGAGAAAAACATTTCTTTAGTGAACATTATTGTTGTCCAGAATGTGGATTTACTGTTGGAAAGTTAGAACCATCGCTCTTTTCGTTTAACTCACCCCTTGGAGCATGTCCAACATGTAAAGGGATTGGATCAATTTCGGTAATTGATCCAGATTTATTAATAACCGATGAAAATTTATCGATTGCTGATGGAGCGATTAGATATTTAAAAAATACTATTTTTACGGAAAATATTGAATGGCAAATGTATAAAAAGCTTTTTGAGTATTATCATATTGATTTATTTAAACCATACAAAGATTTAACTGATGAACAAAAAGAAATTATTATGCATGGGTCAAAAGAGCCAATTAGATATGAACTTCATAGTACTGGAGGAATCAGTATGGTGAAGAATAAGATTATTGAAGGGGTTGCGGACTTAATTTTAAGACGTTATCAAGAAACATCATCAAGCTTCCAAAGAGAGTATTATGGTTCATACATGAATGATAAAACTTGCCCTGATTGTGGCGGTAAGCGTCTAGCTAGTTATGTGCTTGCGGTAAGAGTAGGTGGAAAGAATATTCATGAGTTTACGGAAATGAGTATTATGGAAGCACTAGACTTTATTAATGGTTTAACTATTACTAAGGTTGAAGAAAAAATAGCAGAAATGATTTTAAAAGAAATCAAAGAACGTTTGTTATTCTTAAAAAATGTCGGACTAGAATACTTAACACTTTCAAGAAAAGCAGGAACGTTATCTGGAGGAGAAGCTCAACGTATTAGACTCGCTACTCAAATTGGTTCAAAACTTACTGGGGTATTATATGTCTTAGATGAACCATCAATTGGTTTACATCAAAGAGATAATGACAAGTTAATTAAATCCTTAAAAGAAATGCGTGATTTAGGGAATACTTTAGTTGTTGTTGAACATGATGAAGAAATTATGCGTGAATGTGATTATATTGTTGATATTGGTCCAGGAGCAGGAGTTCATGGGGGAGAATTAGTTGCATGCGCAGAACCTGAATATTTTATTAAAAACGCTCGTACTTTAACAGCTGATTATTTAGCTGGAAGAAAGAAAATAGAAGTGCCAAGAAATCGTAGAAGTGGTACTGGTAAGTTCTTGACTGTAACTGGATGTAGAGAAAATAATTTAAAAAATATTGATGTTACAATTCCTTTAGGTACTTTGTCAATTGTAACGGGGGTATCAGGATCTGGAAAGAGTACTTTAGTAAATGATATTTTAGCTGCTAGTTTACAACGTAAATTATATCGTAGTAAAAATCCAGTAGGTAAATATAATACTATTGAGGGATTAGAAAATATTGATAAAGTAATTGTAATTGACCAATCACCAATTGGTAGAACTCCTCGTAGTAATCCAGCAACATATACGGGAGTATTTGATAATATCCGTGATTTATTTGCTGAAACATTAGAAGCCAAAAAACGTGGTTATTCAAAAAGCCGATTTAGTTTTAATGTTAAAGGTGGACGTTGTGAAAAATGTTCCGGTGATGGGGTAATTAAAATTAGTATGCATTTCTTACCGGATGTTTATATTCCGTGTGAGGCATGTCATGGAACAAGATATAACCGTGAAACTTTAGAAGTAAAATATAAAGAAAAAAGTATTGCTGATGTGTTGGATATGACAATTGAAGAAGCAACTAACTTCTTTGAAAACATTCCTACAATTTATCCTAAATTAAAAACATTATTGGATGTAGGACTAGGATATGTTAAACTTGGTCAACCAGCTACTACTTTATCAGGAGGAGAAGCGCAACGTGTTAAACTTGCTTCTGAACTTCATAAAAAGATTACTGAAAATACAATTATTTTCTTAGATGAACCAACAACTGGTTTGCATACAGATGATATTAAAAAATTAATTCATATTATTCAAACAATGGTGGATTTAAAAGCTACAGTAGTAGTTATTGAACATAATTTAGATGTAATCAAGGTTGCTGACCATATTATCGATTTAGGACCTGATGGAGGAGATAATGGTGGAACTGTTGTAGCAAGTGGTACTCCAGAAGAAATTGTAAAGGTTAAAGAATCGTATACGGGAGCATATTTGAAAAAAGTTTTAGAATAAGGGAAGAAAACTTAAAAGGTGTGGTATAATTGAAATATAAAAATCTTTTAATAGAACTAGTTATCATCGGGATAATTACGATAATATTTGCTAGTATTCCTTTTATAAGTAAAATGCTTTATACTTTTTTACCAAATGTAAATCGATATTTATATTTGTTTGTATTGTTTTCGTTTATTTTACTAATGGGGAAGAATTTAATTAATTATCAAAGAACAAATTTTATTGGATTAATTATTACATATTTAGTATTAATTGTTTTAACATTATTTTTTAGAGAAAAGTATTTAGAATACCAATATATTGGTAAATTTTATCTAGTAGATTGGTTTAAAAATATTTTTAATAATAAAGTAGTGTTCATTAATATTGTCGGTAATTTAGTTTTATTTATGCCTTTAGGTTTTATTTTAAATAAAATATCGAAATATAAATTAATAAACATAATAAGTGGATTATTAATTATTATTGTTTTAGAAATTCTACAATTTATTACTAAAAGGGGAGTGCTGGATTTAGTAGATATTTTACTAAATAGTATTGGCTTAATAATAAGTATTTTGGTAATATCAAGAAAGGAGAAAAAATATGAGTGATGATAATAAACAAAAAGAACCAGTTGAAGAAAAAAAGACGTTAGATGAATTAAAAAATTCTAAAGTTGAATCGCCGGAAGATCTTCAAAAACTATTAGATAGCTTAGCTGGTTCGGGAAGTAATAATGTGAAGAAAATTGCGATTATCAATCGTCTATTCCCTAATATTTTTGTTAATTTGCTATTTTATGTGGTTTTCATTCTTATACTCACAATTGCATGTGAAGGATTGTTTAATGTTTTTGAATATGATTCTCTATACAAGCTAATCATCTTTAGTCTTATTTTTTCGGTTATTGATACTTTAGTACGTGATTTATTGTATTCAAAATTACCATTTGTGGTGATAACTACTTTTGGACTCGCGTTGCTACTTGTAACTTTTGTATCTGCGATTATACCTGCATATTTAATTCCTGGATTAGATGTAAGAAACTTTGGTATATTTTTAGTTTATTTAGTTATTGTTATGTTATTTAAAACAATTGTAACAAATTATTTATCAAAAATTGTAAGAAAAAGAATGTTTAAGAAAAAGAAGTAGGAGTATATTATGGATAAAATTAAAAAAAATAAAAAGCTAATTATAAATTCATGTTTAATACTTTTAGCTTGTTTAGCAGTTATATATATATTTACTAGTTTATTCGCAAAAAAAGATGCAACTCATATTGTACCTGAGGCCTTAGATCCCTATTTCTTAGAAATAACAAAAACGATTAAAGTTAGATGGTATGCGGTATGTATTTTAACAGGGGCGGTAAGTGTGGCCGTATATGCATATTATCGAATCTTTAGACATATTCGTTTTGACTCTGATAATTTATTAACGGGCTTAATTTGGGGATTATTTAGTGGAGTATTAGGGGCAAGACTATATTATGTTTTATTTGAACATGATCATTTACCAAGTAATGTGTGGGACGCTTTTTTAGAGATTATTGGCCTTGGACCTAATGGGTTATCAGGTCTTGCGATTCATGGTGGTATTTACGCAACAATTATTTTCCTTTTTATCTTCTGTAAAGTTAAAAAGTTAAAAATGTTACATTTAATTGAAATTGTTTTACCATGTTTTATGATTGCTCAAGCAGTAGGACGTTGGGGGAATTTCTTTAATCAAGAAGCGTTTGGACCACTTGTTAATGGGTATGAAGATTTAGTATTAACAGAAGAGCAATTATTAGAACAACGTTTAACATTAAGACATTTACTTGTTCCTAATTTTGTAATTGATAATATGTATTTAACACCAGATGCTTCCCTTGGAATTCCAAGAGTTACAGGATATTATTACCCAACATTCTATTTTGAAAGTGTCTTAAACTTTGTGGGAGCTGCAACTTACCTTGTACTTAGACGCAAATGGAAGAAGATTTACATTGGGGATGCGGTAGGATTCTATTTAACATGGTATGGTATTGTTCGTTTTATAATTGAATCAATGCGTACCGATCCATTAATGATTGGTAATATTAGAGTTGCTTTATTAACTTCTGTTATTTTCTTTGTCTTAGGTGTTTTAATGTTAGTTTTAAGACGTGTATTTAAATATAAATTAGAACCAGCGAAAGTTTTCTTTGAAAATGGTACTTTATGGTTAGATGAAAATAAAGATCCATTTAAAGAAATGGAAGAAAAGAATTTGAGAAACAAATTAAAGAAAGAGGAAGAAAAAAATGAATCCAATGTATGATTGCGTAATAATTGGAGCTGGTCCTGCGGGACTTAGCAGTGCTCTTTATTTTGGGAGAGCTAAAGTAAATGTTGCTTTAATTGAAAAAAGTGCACCAGGTGGTAAAGTAATTACGACATCAGTAGTTGAAAATTATCCGGGAGTTTTAAAAACAACGGGAGCTGATCTTGCTCTTGTGATGTTACAACAAATCAAAGAATTTAAAATTCCAACATATTATACTGAAGTTTTAGAAGTAATAAAAAATGATGATTATTTCATTGTTAAAACTGCATCAGAAGAATTAACTGCGAAATTTGTTTTATCAGCTACAGGAACCATCAACAGAACTTTAAATGTTCCAGGAGAAATGAAATTCATGAGTCGTGGAATTAGTTATTGTGCAATTTGTGATGGGAAACTTTATGAGAATAAAGAAGTACTTGTAATCGGTGGAGGAAATAGTGCGTTTGAAGAAAGTTTATATCTTGCTAAACTTTGTAAAAAAGTAACCTTAATTCATCGAACTGATCAATACCGTGCACAAAGCATTTTAGTCGAAAAAGTAAAAAATACTCCTAACATTGAACTTATTCCGCATACAACTGTTACATCATTTAATGGGACTAATCGTTTAGAAAGTGTTAACTTAAAAACAAATGAAGAAACGCGTGAATTAAAAGTCGATGGAGCATTTATCTATATTGGGTATCTTCCTGCTACTGCTTTCTTAAAAGACCTTAATGTTTTAAATGAAGCAGGATTTATTGAAGTTGATGGTAACTATCAAACAAAAGTAGAAGGATTATATGGGGTAGGAGATTGTATTAATCATCCTGTTAAACAAATTGCGACCGCTGTGGGGGACGCGGTTTGTGCGACAAATATAATTATTAAAAAATTATAGGAGGAGTTATGTCTTTTGCTAGAGAAGTAAAAAAAGAACTATTAGGGGTAGATAATTTACCTTGTTGTGCTGAAGCTCAAATAGCTGGAATATTCCACTCTCTAGCTGAGGTTGGGATATCGCTTAAAGGAATGAGTATTACTTTAAAGAGCCCAATCAATAGTATTATTAGACATGTAATCCCTTTTATTAAACGTAAGTATGGTTTAGAAGGAGAACTTAGTTACGCTTTAGAAAATGGATTAAAAAAACAAAAATATTATTACTTAAAATATCAAGGAGAAATAAATAATCTAGTTTCATCTTACCACTTATTACCTCTTGATAGTTTTATGGTTACTGATGAATTATTTGATAATGAATGTTGTAAAAATGCCTTTGTTAGAGGATGTTTTATCGCGAAAGGATCAATCAATGATCCCAAGAAAAGTAATTATCATTTAGAGATAATGTTTAAGAAAATTGAAACAGCATCCCTTGTTTTAAACATTTTAAAAGAAAATGATGTATATGCAAGTATTACAAATAAAAAGAATCAATACTTACTATACATCAAAAAATCAGAAGAAATCAGTAAGTTTCTTGCCTATGTTGGGGCTAGTGAAGGGGTATTTGAATTTGAAAATCTACGTATTTTAAGAGATTATTACAATAACGTTAATCGAACAATTAACTGTGATATTGCGAACGGGAATCGTTCTATGCAGTATTGTAATCGACAAAAAGAGGCTATTGAATTTTTAGAAAAACACAATATTGTTCCTAAACTTAGTAGTAGATTGCAAGATGCAATCAACTTAAGAAAAGAATATCCTGATTCAAGTTTAGCAGAACTTAGTGAATTTTCATCTAATGTTTTAGGTAAAGAAATGTCAAAATCAGGGATTAGTCATTGTATGCGAGAAATAATGAAAGTATATGAATATTATAAAAAGAAAGATGATTAAAGAATTATGATGAAAAATATATGGATTTTAATGAAAACATTCTTTAAAGTTGGTCTATTTACCTTTGGTGGGGGACTAGCAATGCTTCCAATTATTGAAAGAGAAGTAGTAGAAAAATATGGTTGGTTAAAACCAGAAGAAATGACTGATTTGATTGCGATTGCAGAATCTACACCAGGACCAATTGCGGTAAACACGGCAACCTTTGTTGGATATAAAGTTGGAAAATTCGCAGGAGCTATTATGTCAACCCTTTCTTTAGTTTTTCCATCTTTAGTTATTATTACGGTAATTTCTTTCTTTGTTGATGAGTTTTTAGCCTTAGAATATGTTAACTATGCATTTATGGGAATAAGATGTGCAGTAGGATTATTAATATTTTTAGCTGCTGTTAAAATCTTTAAAGGTAATAAAAAATACTGGTATACATATGTCTTACTTGCTTTAGCAATGTTAATAATGTTGCTTTTACCAAATTTATCAACAATATATATTATTATTGGTGGAGGAGTAGTTGGATTAATCATTAATCTAATTAGTTTCAAAACAAATAAGAAAGTAGAAGGTGATAATAATGCTTAAACTATTAGAACTTTTCTGGACTTTCTTAAAAATTGGTTTATTCACTATTGGTGGGGGATACGCTATGATCCCAATGATTGAAAGTGAAGTAATTTCAAGAGGCTGGTTAACAGAAACAGAACTTGTAAACTTTTTAGCCATTAGTGAATCAACACCTGGACCATTTGCGATAAACATGGCAACCTTTGTAGGAGTATCACAAGCGGGAATTATTGGTGGTATTTTTACAACTCTTGGAGTAATTACCCCATCAATTGTTATAATTATTGCTATTTTCAAAATATATGAAAAATTTATTTCAAACAAATATGTTCAAGCAGCAATGAATGGTATCAAAGCTGTAGTTTGTGGGATGATTTTCTTTATAGCTATTGAATTATTACTAAAAGAATTATTTAAAACAGTCGATACAAACATTGTATTTGATTATAAAGCATTAATAATTTTAGTAATTCTTGTAGGATTAAAACTAATCTTCAAAAAGAAACTAAATCCAATTATCCTAATATTAGTATCAGCAGTACTTGGTATCATAGCATATGGGGTATTCTAATAAATATAAAAACAAGTAATAAAAAGCAATATAGACAAAAAGTCTATATTGCTTTTCTTAATAATTTATATTATAAAAAATGACGTTAATTTAAGTACCGAAAAATTTTTGTAATTATTTTAAATATAAAAAACATAAATAATATGTTAGAAAAAGTGTATTTTATCAACAATAAAATACACTTTTTTCAACATAATTTTATAACTGAAAAATAAAAAACTATTTGTACATTTAAAAAATATTAAAATGCAAAAAAATATAAAAAACTGCTTAATTTTGGTATAATTATATTCATGAGGTGAAAAAGATGTTTAAAAAGTTTTGTTCTTATTATAAACCACATATGAAATTATTTATTTTAGATATGTTTTGTGCCCTTCTTGTAGCAATATGTAATTTAGTATATCCGACGCTTACAAGAAGTATTATTAACGATTTTGTACCAAATAAAAATTTACAAGCTTTAATTATTGCAGCAGTAGCACTACTTGCGATATATATTCTTAAATGTATTTTAAACTTTATTATTCAATATTGGGGACATATGGTGGGAGTATATATTCAAGGAGATATGCGTAAAGAATTATTTGCACATCTAGAAAAACTACCATTTAGCTATTTTGATGAAAATAAAACTGGAACCATTATGTCAAGATTAATTAATGACTTAATGGATATTGCTGAACTTGCTCATCATGGACCAGAAGATATATTCTTATCTTTAATTACCTTGATTGGTTCAGGGGTATTAATGGCTATATCCATTGATCCATGGTTAACTTTAATTATTTTTGCGATTATTCCATTTGTGGTAGTGTACGCAATGTTTAGAAGAAAGAAGATGCGTTCAGCTTTCAAACAAATGAGAGAAGAAACGGGAAAAATCAACTCCCAAGTTGAAAGTAGTGTTTCAGGAATTAGAGTTGCTAAAGCATATACAGCCTCTGATCATGAAATTGGTTTATTTGAAAAACGTAATGAAGAATTCAAAACAGCAAGAGGTAAAGCTTATAAGGAAATGGGACTATTTGGTTCTGGTATGCAATTCTTTATGGATTTCTTATATCTTGTTGCGTTAGTTGCCGGAGGATTATTCTATTTCTATGAACGAATTAACATTGGGGATTTTACAGCGTATATTCTATATGTAACAATGATTATTTCTCCAATCAGAACTTTGGTCGCAATATACGAACAAATTCAAAACGGGATGACTGGTTTTTCAAGATTCCAAGAAATTATTAATACACCGGCTGAAGCAGAAATTGAAGATGCAATTGAAATTAAAGAATTTAATAAAAACATTAAATTCAACAATGTTGATTTTAAATATGATGTAAAAACATCAGAATATAAAAACTTTGATCCTGAAAAGTTAGTATTATCAAATATCTCATTTGAAATCGAAAAAGGTAAAACAGTCGCTTTAGTTGGTCCATCAGGTGGTGGTAAAACAACTATTTGTCACTTAATTCCAAGATTCTATGAAGTATTAAATGGTTCAATTACGATTGATGATGTAGACATTAAAAACTTAACAAGAAGCTCATTAAGAAAACTAATTGGTATGGTGGCCCAAGATGTATTCTTATTTGGGGGAACAATTAAAGATAATATTGCTTATGGTAATTTTGAAGCAACAGATGATGAAATCATCGAAGCTTGTAAAAAAGCCAATATTCATGAATTTATCATGAGCTTAGAAGATGGCTATGATACCTACGTTGGAGAACGAGGAGTAAAACTATCAGGAGGACAAAAACAAAGAATTTCTATAGCTAGAGCCTTCTTAAAAAATCCACCAATCTTAATTTTAGATGAAGCAACATCTGCTTTAGATAATATGACGGAAATGCAAATTCAAGCAGCTTTAGAAAAACTAAGTGTTGGACGTACAACAATTGTGGTTGCTCACCGTTTATCAACTGTAAAAAATGCGGATATCATAATGGTTATTAATCATGAAGGAATCATTGAAAAAGGTAACCATGAAGAACTAATTAAACAAAATGGTATATACGCAAATCTATACCAATATCAATTTAAAGAATAAATTGCTAGATAAAAAAGTATAATATAGGTAAGGAGTGCTATTTTTCAACTATTTCCTTTTTGGGTCCCTCGGGGCCCTTCCTTTTTTTATTTATCACAAATTATAAAAATGGTGGTTCAAATTTGAACCACCATTAAAAATATAATTATTGTTGATCGAAGAAACCTTTGCTGCTATCCATTGACCATTATTCAAACATTTCAAGATAATTGATCTTAATAAACTTTTGAATCTTGATTTCGATTTCAGACATAACGTATCTCCACCTGTTTAATAGGAGTTAAGAACGATTCAGCGTCCATATAAAGGTTTTCAAGGATTGGAATGAGGTCAATATATTCCTCTTCCTCTGTTGCTCGAGTTGAATATTTCGCCATAACGACAAGGAATCCATTATCCCATTTTTTAATACTTGTGTAGCGTTCAAGACTTTTACTTGTAAGGAAAGTGAGAGTACGCCCGCCGAAGGTAAAAGTAGTGTACTCGCCGTTATTGCTTAAATATGCTTTTGTTTGTTCAGCCATCGTATTGCTCCTTTCGAAATAATATTATTTTTAACTCATGTATATTATACGACGATTTTTTTAATAATTCAAGTAAAAAAAATATACATGTGAAAATATGTCCGTGTACACTATCTATTGTACACGGACAATAATAACATTATCAAATGTTGGTGTTTCTTGTGGGAACTTTAAAAGTCAGTTTTTATCATCAATTATAACTCCACGTTTAGGTCCAACATTACCACCATAGTGCTTATTACTTAAAAATTTCATATAAATCCCCCAAATTATGAAAAAAGAGCCGTTATTCACGGCTACTTATTACAATACTGTCTGCGAGAAATGAATAGCATAGATATTTACATAATCATTTTATTACTTTAATAAGCGTTTGTCGATAATTAAACAAAATAATGTTATGCAATAGTATTGTATGCTTATTTCTATTAATTAAACTTTTTGTTTTAATAACCTAATGTAACATATACAACTAAAAGTATATTTAATTTTTCAAGCATCCGATGGGAATCACTAAAACGCCATCATCTCTTCTATATCCGTACTTAGTTCCTGTTATAACTATTTTTAAATCTGGCAATCTTAATTTGCACTGTTTTTCAGATTCGTTATATTGAGTTATTAATGTTTCAATTTCACAAAGATGTTTAGCCCCAACTTCAATCTCATGTTCTCCTAATTTAAACTCAATTAAGGCATATCTACCATCATTTAAATGCAATACGCAATCTGCTTCTAATCCGTATCTATCTCTATAATATGAGACACGTCCGTCAAATGATTGAGAGTAAATTTTTAAATCTCTTATACACAATGATTCAAATAAAAAACCCAATGTTTTAAAATCTCTATCAAAATACTCTGGTGAAATCCCCATTGCGGCAACAGCAATAGATGGATCTATTATATTTCTTTTTTTCGATGAACGAATAGCAGTTTTTGATCTAATGGCAGGACACCATGGTTCGATATCATCAATTATATATAATTTACTTAAATCTTCTAAATACGAATAATAAGTAGGTTCTGATAAATCATAATTAGCAGCCACATCTCCATGTATTGTTTTTGTTTCAGCAAGTGTACAAATATTTCTAGCATAAGATCTTAGGATAGCTTGAGCAATTTGAGGATTTCTTTTTATATTAGAAATCTTGTTTATATCAACTGAATATGTTTGTACAAATAAATCTTTAGCTATTTCTAATTTGGCTTTATCATTTTTCAAATTTAACGAACGTGGCCAACCACCTCTGCATATTGCAAATATCAAATCATCTATTGTTAAGTTTGAAATACATCCTTCAAAAGAACTAGGATTGTTAAATAAATCGATTAATGAAACTTCTCCATTTGATTCATTAGACTCATAAAGACTCATCGGTAGCATAGTTAATCTTGAAATGCGCATAGTACCAGTGTGAGGTGTATCTACTTCTTGTGAAGATGATCCAGTTAATATATACATGCCTACTTCACCTGTATCATCAATTGATTTTCTAATAGCCCCCCAAATTTTAGGTGCATCTTGCCATTCATCAAACAAAATTGGTTTTTCTCCTTTTAAAAGTTTTGATGGCATTGTTTCTGCAACTTTTAATAAGGATTCTCTATTGTCTTCATCTTCGAATTCAATTACAGTATTTGCAATTTGTTTTGCAGTTGTTGTCTTTCCACAACCTTTTGGACCAACAATTAAAGCTGCACCAAAAGCCTCTAATTTGATTTTCAAAAGTTCATCAGTAATTCTTTTCTTATAATCCATAAAAACACCTCTTCTAATAGTATTATACATTATAATAAAATAAATGTAAAGTATTTTGTTTAAGAGATTTGTGGTATTTTGTTTAAGAGATTTGTGGCATTTTGTTTAAGAGATTTGTGATAGTTTTTTATTAAATTTGTGTTTTTTAATCATCAGCACAAATATACTAAATATCATCACCCGAAAAGCCGCAACTTCTATATAGTTTTTCTGGTTTAGTGTTATTATCTAAATCACCTGAGACTGTAGTAAATTTCGAACCTAAATTTTTTAGTTCTATAAGCAATGAATTTATGATTATTTTTCCAAATCCTTTATTTTGATATTTAGATAATACTTGTAACCATTCTAAAATTCCTTCATTTATTTTTGAATCATATTCAGCAATACCACTAGCAATTATTAACCCTGATTTTTCAATTTTAATCCATAATCGACTATTATAAGTTGGATGATTAAACCATTTTAATATATCGTTTTCATTAACTGAAATATTTTGCTCTTTATAACATTTATTTATCATATAACAATTATGCAAATTAATTAGCTCTAAGAAAGAGAAAGTTATAAAAATTTTAATCTTTTTATTTGTAATATGATTAGAAATAATTTATAATATGTGTGTGTTAATAGACACAAAGCTTTGAATAAGCGATTTTATATTTTTATAAAATGTCGGATAAACTTCGTGGAAGTTTAATTTCTATTGTAAACTGCATTTTTGCAGTTTTTTATTTATAAGTAAAGTTCATTTCTTATTATTTTCTCAACAAAAATTCTAAAAAAACTATAGACAAAACACATAAAAAATGGTATAATATAAGAGTAAAAAGTCAAGTTTTAAAATATATTATCTAGTCTTTTGGGATAATATATATATTGATGATTTGCTACTCCGGATTACCGGTATCGGGATTGCGCAAAAGACTTTACGCGGAAATTGATTTTATAAAAGAATAAAGCAATTTAAACAATTGCCACTTTTATAAAGTTAGTTTCCGTTTTTTTATTTTCCGGTTTAAGTATTAAAGGAAAGAAGGTGTACTATGAATTTTTCTGAAACACATGATATTGAATTAAAAGGTACATTAAATGAGAAAGTAGAAAAAGAAATTGTAGCTTTTTTAAATACAAATAATGGTACAATTTATATTGGTGTAGAAAATAATGGAAATATTGTAGGAATAGTAACAAACAAATTAGATGAATCAATGAAGAAAATATCTGATATAATCACAGATAAAATACTTCCTAATCCTCAAGAGTTTGTAACTACATCTGCATTTATTGATGAGGGTAAATGGATCATAAAGATAGATGTACAAAAAGGTAATGCATTATAATATATTAAGAAATATGGCAGAAGTGCATTAGGATGTTATATGAGAATAGGTACAACTGCTAAATCAATGACTGAAGAACAAATTGTAAATTACTTTAATAAATATATGACTAGAAATTCTAAAATAATTGATATTGAAGCTAGAGAACAAAATCTAAAGTTTCAGTATTTAAAAATGTTATATACAGAAAAAGGGTTATCAGTAAATGATGAAACATTTGAAAATAATTTAAAACTATTAACTAAAGATTATAAGTACAATTTACAGGCAAATTTATTGGCAGATGATAACGATATATCAATAAAAGTTGTTGTATTTGATGGATATACAAAAGCAAGTAATATTAAATATCGAAATGAATATGGATATAAATGTTTAATTGTTTCAATGAAACAAGCATATGCTTATTGCGTTGATGTAATCAATACAACAAAAACCATATTTGAAAATGGCATTAGAAAAGATATAAAATTATTTGATACAGATGCTTTTAGAGAAAGTTGGTATAATGCTTGTTTACATAATGATTGGATGGATGGAACTCCACCTGCTGTTTATATATTTGATGATCACCTAGAAATTGTTTCAACTGGTGGATTAGCAAGTGGTATTACAAAACAAGATTTCTTTAGTGGAGTTAGTAAACCAGTTAATGAGGTTCTTACAAGAATTTTTATTCAACTTGGACTTATTGAACAAACTGGTCATGGTGTTTCATTAGTAGTAGATAAATATGGAAAAGAAGTATTCGAATTCTTAGATAATTTTATTAAAGTAAAAATACCTTTTGCATATATTATTGGAGAAGAAGTACAAAATTCACAAGAAAATGTGGGTGTAAATGTGGGTGTAAATGTGGGTGTAAAATTAAATAAAACCCAACAACAAATTTATGACATTATAGTTAAAAATCCAAATATCACATATGCATTAATTTCAAAAGAAATAAATAAATCAGAAGAGACAGTGAGAAGAAATATTAAATATTTAGCGGAAAACAAACTAATAGAAAGAGTAGGTTCAGATAAAACTGGATATTGGAAAATAAAATAATTATTTTCTATATTAAATAATAATTGTACTATTATAAAATTCATAAAAAATTAAAAATATCTTTTTTAAATTATATAAATCACAAGCAATTTTATAGTTTTGCCCATAAAATAATCAATCTAATTATTTTTAAATATTTATTATATAAAACTAAAAAATAAATAGGAAAAAATTGCCAAAAAAACTATATAAAAATTTTCTAAAATTAATGTTAAATTTTAATTAAAATAAAATTTAACATTTTCTTTTTCGACATTTTTTGCAATTTGATGAGTTTTACATTTGCATCTAAAATCTTGAAATGATATAATAAGTATGATATACAAAAGTATACTATTTTGAAATATCAAAAAGAAGTATATTTTATAGGTATTTCGAAATAAAAATAGTATATTTTATGTGTTTATAAAAGTATACTTTTATAGAAAATGGAGGTAAAAATATGATTGAAGAACTCATAGAATTTAAACCAAACAAAAAAATAAAAAACAAGGAGGTGTTTAAAAATGAATAGAAAATTTTTATTAAGATTATTTATAGCAATGATTGCTGTAGTATCTATCCTAGGTTTCACATCTACTAATGTAGAGGTAGAGGCAGAGTATGTGATAGATGGATCAGTTGTTCATTTGAAAAATGGTATAACTACTGAAAAAGAACTTTTAGTTAGCATATTTGGATTTAGTAATTCTTCGGCTAGTACTGGTAGTTATGGATATTCTGTTAATGGTGGGACCCCTGAACGAATCACTTATAGCACATTAAATAATGGGGCCGGAAATACATTATCTTTCAATGAGAATGATGTTATTCAAATATATTCTTTTAGTGGTTTAGGTACAAGTTGGTCACCTACAAAATGTTCAATTATGTCAGGGAAAAGTGTTACAATTGATGTATATGAATATATATTAGATGTTACTATTTCAATTGGTGGTCAAAATGCTCTGTTAGAAACCCTTTATGTTGACTCAAATACCGTTAAAGAGTACACAGCAGATAATTATGATTCGCTTTCAATTAATGGAACAACTATTACTTATACTCCATCATCAAATCTTTTAAGTAATCATAAATTAGTTGTTGAAAATAATACAGTTGCTGTTGAAGCCGTTAATGGTGTATATAGCATTTCGAATACTTTAAAAAGTAATGTAGAATTAAATATTACATATACACAAGAATCAACTATTAAGCCAGCTCTCAATAATGTTACTGCTGAAATAAAAATTGGTGATTCTGGAAGTTTTTCTGCTTTAACATCAACTACATCTTTACCTTTAGGGACAAAGATTTATATTAGACTTACACCATCAACTGATTATTATGTTGATCCATCAACTAATATTAGTTTACCTGGTGCAACGTATAATAAAGATGGCGGATGGTCAAGTGAAGGTGTATGGACTGGATCTTATACAATTACTTCAACTGCTACAGATTATATATTAACGGTTAATGCGACTAAACATGAGTTTAAGTTTGATACTACTCAAATTAGTTTATTTAGTCCTACTTCATCTGAATATCCAATTGCAAATAGAATAATGGATGCTCTAAATGAAGGTAAAGATGAAAAGTTAGATTATAGAAAAATAGAAATTTATTGGGAGTATTATTTAGGAAACCAATGGATTGATTTATCTGGAAATGAATCAAAATTCTTACTTAATACTGTAGTTGGTGAAGATAAAATACAAACATATGAAAATGTAAAGGTGTATTTATCTGGTAAATATGGTAAATGTGTTATTCCTGAAACAAAATTAACTGAAAAAAGATCTAAACCTACAATTTCTGCTTCTCCAGATAAAATAGAAAAAGAATTTGAAGAAAGCCAAGATTTTAAACTTCAAGATATTATTAATATGTTTAATGCTAATATTGATAATGGAAAATCTTTTAGTAGTGTAACTATTAATGGAAGTGAATATACAAATCTATCTGGTGCTGCAATTTCTGATTTTGGTGATTACACAATTAAATTTAATTATGCTGAAAATATTGATTATCTTGCAGCTGAAAGTAAAACAGTTACATTGGTGATAAGACAAGATACTGATTCAACATTAAATTGGACTGTATCTAATGCAACTGTTACAGCTACAGTAAATGAAGAAGTTAAAGAGACTAGTGGAGCAACATTGCCTGCTGGTCAAGATGTTACAATTACAATTACTCCTTCTTCACAATACTATCTTGAAGCTAGTAAAATATTATTAGATGGTGTAGCAATTAACGGTTCTTGGAATGGTGCTACATGGACAGGAACATTCACTACTGCTAGTACTAAAACAACATATAATTTAAGCGTTGAAGCAACACCAATAGCAAACGCTGGATTTGGTTTTGCGTCAACAAAAATTAGTTATTATAATATCACAAGTATTACTGGTGATAAATTAAAACAAAAGATTTATGATGTATTAAAGGATTCTACAAAAGATGTATTTAACATTAATAATGTTACAATCCAATTTGAAGAAAATCATGCTGGTCAAGATAAATGGGTTGTAATAACTGATGGAAGTTCGTTTGATAGATTCGGTACTGATTGGAGCAAAAATCAAACATATTCTGAAAGTGTAAGAGTATACTTATCTGGTGTTTATTCTAACTGTTATGTATCTGCTACATTAACAGATAGTCGTACAACTCCAAATATTACTGCTACTACATTTAATGAAACAATTACTGATTATAAAGGTGTTGTTACATTTAAAGAATATTTAATTAGCAAATTAGATGTTAAAGTTGCTGAAAGCGATGTAACAATTACAGGTGTTACAGATGGAAAAATTCCATATGGAACTAAAAATTATGTTATTAAAGTTACAGTTGCAGAAAATGAAACTTATAAAGCAATGGCAGAAACTGAAGTTACATTAAATGTAACTGATGCTCGTGAAGAATTAAGTTTTACTAATTATAAATTTAATTTATATGACATTGTAAGTGATTACAGTAAAATCGATACTTTAGATGAAATTAAAACGATGCTTTTAAATGATAAAATGCATGTAACTACTTTTAGTATTTTAAGTATTACAAATTCTAATAATGAATGCTTATATAATACTGATTCAGAAAATCCAGTAAGTTATAAACCAATTACTACAACTGGAATATATAATATTGCATTTGTAGTTTTAGATACTGAAACTTATAAAGCAACTGCTGGAACAATTCAATTTGAAGTAGTTGATGCTCGTGAAGTTTATGTTTTTAATGTTAAAGATACAACATGTGCATTTATAAGTTTAACTGAGCTTGCTGGATATGGTAAGTTAGAAACTTTATTAACTACTATTGGAGCAACAGGATTATTAAGTGCTATTCAAAATACAAAATACGGATTACTTGCTGAAACAATTGGTGGACTTTCATTAATTATTGAAAAATATAATTCAACAAGTGGACAATATGAAGCATTAGAAACTATTTCAAATGCAAGTTTAAAAACTACTGAAGTAACTAAAATAACTTCAGCTGGGCAATATAAAATTACAATTGATTACGATGGTAATAGTAAATATAGATCTGGAGAATCAACTGTAATATTCACACTTAATGATGGACGTACTGAAACTGGTTTCTATGTTCCAACAAATGAAATTACAAAAGAATTTAGTTCTAAATTAGAACGTACTTCTGCATATGACACATTAGCTGAATTAGTTGATCTTCTTGTAGCAAATGGAGTGCAATTTAAATTAAATGGTGCAGCTTCAGTAATTACAGTTAATGGTAATACAATAACAGAAGAAACTGAAACAGGAATTGGTGCTGTAGGAACTTATACAATTGCATTAAGTTGTAAGGGTGATGAAACTCATAAACCTGCAACTCCAGTTACCATAACATTAAAAATTTCAGATGTTAGACCAAGACCTGCAATTAATTCTTCAATTGAAGTTGAAGTTAGTGATTTTGCTGATTTAACATTCAGAAAATTAATAATTGATAAGTTAACAATTGCTAATGGTGTAACTATATTAGATAGCGATATTACTGTATCGGTTACAAATTATAACGCCACTGATAAGATTCCTTATGGTGATGCTACATATACTGTAAAAGTTAAAGTAAACGAAAATGATAAATATTTCGGATTACCTGAACAAACAGTAACTTTAAAGATTAAAGATACTCGTTCAGTATATACAGTAACTTATGATTCAGAAATTGATATTACAGATATTAGCACAATTGATACTTTATTAGCTAAAGATAATATCTTAAATACATTAGAAGTAAATTTAGCTAATGCAACAGTTGATACTTATGCAGATCCTGAAAATGTTGAATTTGAGACTACATATAGTGTAACAATCAAGATTGAAGGAAGCGATACATATAAACCATTAACACAAACATTAGGATTTAAACTTGTTGATGCTCGTTTATCTTCAAGTTTAAGTATGAATGGTACTGGTTCATATAATACTCCATCTACTAGTTCATCAACTATTAATGATTTATTTGATACTCCAAAAGAAGTATTAGATATAATTGGAAATGTTGAATTAACAGTGAATGGTCAATTAGTTACTTCTATTGATTATGCAAATATTAAATTTGGTGAAATCAAATTTAAAGTAAATAAAAGTGATGATTGGCAAACTAAGAACGCAATTGATGCTGTAGGTATTTATCAAATTACTTTTGTATATGAAACAAATACTATTAAGCAATCATTTGCAATTGCAACATTTACAATTGTCGATAACCGTCCAGTTGTTACTTTAGATACTTATACTGAAAAAGTATATGCTAAATTAAATGATGCTACATTAGCTGCAATTAAAGAAATTATTCCTGCAGTTTATGCTGATGGAAATGTTGTAAATACAAATTTAGTTGCTATCTCAAGTATCGTAGATGCTGAAGGTAATGAATATTATAATGATTCAACACTTAACCTTGTAAATGACGGAACTTATACAGTAACTATTTCTATTCAAGGTAGTGAAACTAACCAAGCAAGTGCATTAACATTCACATTCAAAATTGAGCGTGCTGCAACTTCAATTGCTTTCCCTACAAGAGTAACTATTGATGTGCCTACATTAAGCGGTTTAGAAACTGGTTTAGATACTAGTGAAGAAATTGTTAATGCAATTAATGATGAAGTTGAATATAAATTTACTGCTGGTCCTCTTACTGCAACAGTTAAAAATGGAGTTACAATTAACAAAGCAGGAGAATATACAGTAGTATTAAGTTTCGCTGGTGATAATGATAGTGCTCCATGTAGTCAAGAAATTACATTAGTAGTTAATGATGCACGTGAAGAAATTGAAATTACATATACAAATACTGAATATGAAGCAACAGATATTAGTGCTGATGCAATTAAAGCTGCTTTAGCAAATGAAGCTGATTTATTAGCACAATTAGGTGTAAGTGTAAAAGTTAATGGAAATGCTGATAATACTCGTTTAGCAAAAGTTGAAATTAAAATTACAGATAACGCAGGAAATATTGTTAATACAATTGATGCTCTTGGAGTATATACAATTACATTAACATATCCAACAGATGATACAAATAAACCTGTAAATCAATGTGTAGTTAACTTTGAAGTAACTGATAATCGTGCAGCAACTACAATTAATGCTAATAGTATTACAGAAACATTTGCTGATTTAAATTTAATTGATGATAAATTTAGTTCATTAGATGCTATTATCACTTTATTAGAAGCAAATGTAAATGGTAAATTTAAACCTACAATCAGTTATATCTATTTTGATGATAATGCTGATACAAGAGCTACTGTATTATATTACCAAGCTGGTAAAGAATTTATTCCATTCACTAAAGTTGGAACTTATAAAGTTGTTTTATCTTACGCAGCAACAGATACTCATCTTGCTGCAGAAAACAAAGAAGTAACAATTAATGTTATTGATGGACGTGAAGTTATTGTTCTTCAAAATACAGTAAATGAATATCCTGTTTCAAATATTAGTAAAGATGCAATTTCATCTAAATTTACTACTATTGATGATCTATTTAAAATCATTGGATTAAAAGTATTAGTAAATGGTAATGAAGCTAACAGATTAGGTAAATTAACTTATACAGTTAGTGATGGTGATAAAAATTATTATAATGAAACTGGAAATGTTATTGAAAAAGTAGGTAACTATTCAATTAAAGTAACATATCCTGAGTCAAATACAAATCACAAAGCTGAATTAGTAGTTTCATTCGATATTAAAGATAAGCGTTCAGTTGTAACGATTGACGCAAATAATGTGTCTAATCCTGGTATTGGATTTGCTGATTTATCACAAATTCCAGGTCAATTTGACACTTTAGAAGAAATCTTAAAAACAATCAATTTAAGTGTTAAATTTGATGGTACTGCTCAAAACTATATGACATTAGTTAACAATGGTAATGTTAAAGTAACTATTACTGACGCAGGTAAGAATGAATTAACTGCATTAACTAAAGTTGGAGTATACACAGTAACTATTGAATATATTGATGATGATACTCATGATTATAAATCAGAACCTAAATCAGTAACATTAACTTTAGAAGATAAACGTATCAATCCAGTAATTGATGAAAATATCTCTAAAGAAGTTAGTGATTTCAATACAACTGATACTGCACTTGAAGTATTAGAGTTAATAAAAAATTATATTAAAGATGAAAAAGGAAATATCCTTGATTTATCAAAACAAACTTATACAATTAAAGTAAATGGTGGAAATAATGGTATTACAAGTGCTGGTGAATACACAGTTACTGTATTTGTTGAAGACAGTGATACATGTAATGCAAAAACATTAGAAACAACATTAACTATTATAGATGTACGTCCTACTGCTGTAATTAGTGTTCCTAATACGAGCGTTGGTGTTGATAATTTAAATGAAGATTTATATTCAATTAATAGCTTAGATAAAGTGTTAGAAGAATTAGGTGCATACGTAAGTGTAGGTGGAGTTAAAGATCTATCTATTAAACCAAGAATTTCTGCAATCTATGTTGGAACAATAAATAGCATAGATGATGTTGATGACTTAGGTGTTTACTATGCAGATAGTGATGCTTATTATCCAATAGGAAGTTATAAAATTGATATTCCTGGAAAAGGATTTGTAAAGTTTGATCAAATTAGTACATATACAATCAGATTACATTTAGAAGATACAAAATCTTATAAAGTTACAGTTAAAGAAGTTACAGTTAACCTTAAATTAACTGATCAAAGACAAGCAAGTACAATGACAGTTGCTCCAATCGAACCAGTTGATATTTACAACACAAATTGGGCAAGTATTGGAAGAACTTTTGATAAAGCTGCAATTCTAAACTTATTTAAAGCTGGAATTGTTGTTAATGGAAATGCTATGGTAGCTGGAACTGTTTCAGTTTCTGATATCGATGGTGAATTAATTGATGCGATTACTGATTATGGTAGTCATACAATTACATTCAAATTTGCTGGAGATAATACACATAAACCATGTACTCAAACTGCGACATTAACACTTGTTGATGCTCGTCCTGAACCAACTATTCCTAGCGAATTAAGTATTAATGTCCCTGATTATGGTAAAGACATTATTGCTCAAATTAAAACTCTTGTATTAAACAATTTAACTGCTAATGCAAACGGTCAAGAAGTAACTATTGATGCAAATAAAGTTACTGTTACAATAGGTAATGGAATTACAAGTATTCCTGTAGGATATGATGGAACTTATGAATTAAAAGTTACAGTTGCTGAGTCAGAAACTTATAAAGCAACAACAGCTAAAGTTACATTAACAGTTAATGATACCCGTTCTGAAACAAGCATTGAAGCAAAAGATTATTCATTCGCTGAACCTGATTATTCAGCAATCGCTGGTAAATATGATGAAGATTCAGAAATTAGAAATGTTTTAAATGCAACTATCGTTACAACTGGTACAGCCTTAGATGCATCTAACATTGTTGTTACAAGATATGAAACAATTAATAGTATTGGAACTTATTACATTGAATTAAAATTCAATGGAGATATGACACATAAACCATCAGTTGAAGTTTATAAAAAAATTGAATTAACAAATGGTCGTAAAACAACAACTATGACTGTTGAAAATGTTCCATTTGACGCAAGCACTTCAGCTACAATTGCTGAAAACTTCAAGACTCTTGAAAGTGTTTTAGCTAAATTCAATGTTGTAGTTAACGATGGAACTGAAACAATTGTTTCACCAAATGTTGTTATTACAAGAATTGAAGAACTAGACAGAGATGGAAATGTAAAAGAAGTTATTTATAGTGGTGGGGACTATAACACATTTATTTCAAATATTGCTACATACAAAGTAACATTTAAATATGTTGAAGATGATACTCATAATGAATGTACAAGTCATGCGACAATCACTATTACTGATGGACGTACTCCATGTACAATTGATGTAGCAAATACAGTTACATTAAATGTTACTGACTTTGGTACAATTGATACACTTGCTGAAATTATTAATCAATTAAATGTTAAAGTTTTAATTGGTGAAAGTGTAGTTGAAAATCCAACAATCGTTGTTCAAAGTATTGTTGATGCTGAAAATAATTCATACATTAATGGTACAGATTGTACAATCAATGCTGCTGGAACATACACTATTGCTTTCGCAGTTGAAGCAACTAGTTCTTATGGTACAAGTAATGCAACAGTAAAAGTTGTTGTTAATGACAACCGTATTGCTACTGAAATTACTTATACTCCAAAAGGTTTAGCAACTGATAACTTTAATAAGGTATTTAATATTATTAGTGAATTAAATATTGCTGTTAAAGATGTTGCTGGTGCAACTGTAGAAATTACTGAAATTTTATTAAATGATAGTTCAGTAGAACAAGTTAGATTAGCTGGAACATATGATATTTATGTTAAATATAATGCAACTGATCTATATAAAGAATGCACAAAACGAATTCGCTTTACAATTGATGATACTCGTACTGAAATTTCAATTGATGATATTGAACTTACAGTAGACGATTTCTCAATAGTTGATAGTATTAGTAAAGTAAAAGCAATTATTAAATCAAATATTGAATTAAATGGTGGTGCTATTACATCTATTTCTGAAATTAATGATTCACATTTCAGTATTAGTGGAATTACAAAAATTAATAAAGGAAATGGTGTTTATAACATTACTTATAGATTAACAGAATCTGAAACATATAAAGGTATTACAAATACTATTCAATTAACAATTAACGATAATCGTATTGATACAAGAATCAATGTTTCTAATACACCAATCGTTGTTAATGAACCAAATATTAATAGTAGTGCAATTAATATTAAATATAATTCATCAGAAAAATTAGTTACAGCTGTTAATGCTTATATTGAAAATGTAATTAACAATCAAATTACAAAAGCTGATGGATTAGTAATTAAAGCAACAGCTGATAAGACAGTTAATGCTGTAGGAAATTATGTAATTACCCTAAGCTTTGAAGGTGACAATACTCATAAACCTGCACAAACTGTTACAGCAATTTTAAGTTTACAAGATGGTCGTTCAACAACTAAATTATCTATTCCAGATGTTGAATTAGAGTATAGTAATCATACGACACTTGCAAATGATTTTAAATTAAAAGACAATGTATTAAAGAAATTCTCAATTTCGTTAATTATAGGTGATCAAACAATTTCTTCACCAAATGTTAAGATTAAATCGATTGTTGACGAAAATGAAGTGTCATATTATGAAGAATATGATATTACTGAAATTATTTCTGGTGGGGCATACAAAGACCCTATTGTTAAACCTGGTTTATACACTGTTACATTCGAATATGAAGCAACAGATACAACATTAGGATGTACTGGTACTGCCGTAATTGAAATTAAAGATACTCGTCCGACTACATCAATTGATTGGATAGATCCAAATGTTGACTCTAATAATTTCCTAGAACTTGAAGCTAAATACAATACTCTTGATAAAGTATTAGAAGCCTTAGAGTGTGTTATTAAAAATCAAAATAATATTAGTGTAGATGGTAATGTTGTTATTAATGTTATTTATCAAGGTGAATTATCACTTACTGGAACTATTCTATCAAGAGATAATATTTACTACTCAAATGGTAAACACACAATTAGTACAACATTAGGTAATGTGTCTGTTCCTGTAAAAGATTATGTGCCACTAAATAAAGCTGGAACATATACAATTGAATTAGAATTTATTGAAACCGCAACTCATCAAGGATCAAAAGCAACAGCTACATTTACTGTTACTGATACTCGTGCAGAATCAACAGTAACATTTACTGATCCGATGATTTCATTTGACAATAGATTAAATATTGCTACTAGATTTGATACTTTAGATAAAGTACTAGCTGCCTTAACTCCTAATGTTAATGGTGTAAATGGTGTATCTGGATTATCTATCGTTAGTGTATTTAATGGAACAAAAGCTTATTATAATCCTAATGGATACGATCTTCCAATTATTGGTAGTAATAAAGTAATAGATTTTAATGGGTTAGATCAATTTGGTGAATACACTGTTACAGTAAGTTTTGCTGGAGATAATACATATCAACCTGGTGAATACACTGCTAAGTTAACAGTTGTCGATGGTCGTGTTGATGCAACTCTTGTATGGGAATATGATACATATGTTGAAAGTAAGTTAACAGATAGTGAAACTTTATTCTCATCATTAGATATTTTAACTCAATACATTAATCCGATGGTTAAAATTGGAAACGGAGAATATTATAGTTCTGAACTTACAATCACAAGTATTAGAAAAGGATTAGACTTATCTGATATTTTAGGAAGTTTAGGGGAAGATTTAAATTTAAGTGATTTAACAGAAGAAGGATTAAAGAAACTTGGATTCTACTACATTCAACAAGGAGTAGAAATTGGTGGATATAATATTCCAATCAATGTTTCTTATAAAGAATTAGATGAAGCCACAGATTATACAATCACATTTGTATATGCTGGTACTGACACAGTTAAAGGTTTTGAAACAGAAATGACATTCACAGTAAGTGATGGTCGTCCATCTGGTGAAATTTATGTTCCTAACTTAAGTTATGATGCATATAATTTCGGTCAAATTCCTGTTAAATTTGATAGTTTAGAATCATTACTTGCTTACTTAAATCCTACTGTACAAGTAGAAACATTTGAAGGCATCAATGTTTCATATCAAGGTACATTTGAAATTGATTTAATTGTAAGAATTGATTTAGCTGATCCTGAAATTTATTACTCTAAAGGATTAACTCTTTTAGGTAAAGAATATGGGGCTCAAGCATATGAACCATTAGACAACGTTGGTAAATACACTATTCATATTAGTTGTCCAGGTGCTGCAGAATATCAAAAATGTGATACAACAATCACATTTGAAATTAAAGATATGCGTGGTGAATCTGAGACTGAATGTGAAGAAGTAACTATTTATGAAGACGATTTAAGTACAATTGGTTCAGATTTTGAAACACTTGAAAAAGTGTTAAAAGCATTTAACCCTGTTGCATATGATGCAAAAGGCAACAGAATTGATGATGCTGAATTCTATATTTCAGCTATCTATAAAGGAAGTATCTTAGACTTCGCTAACTTAGGTAATAATATTTATTATATGGAATCAATTTTAGGTAAAACTATTGATTATAAAGGAATTGATTCTGTTGGTGAATATAATGTTATTATTAAATTTAAAGGTAATAATTCAAGTCAACCATCAGATGTTACAGTTAAATTAACTATTGTTGATGCTCGTCCTGAAACACAAGTTAACTTAAAATCAGATGTTGTAACTCAAGTATTACCTACTGACTATGTTACTAAAGAAGAAGTATTCAACTTAGTGTTTGAATCAGTATCTATTAAAGGTAACACTGCATCTATCGTAGACTATGGTTATGTTTCTGCAAATGTAACATTAAATAGCTTAAGTTCTGCGACAAATACAGAAATTACACAAATTACTGAAGCTGGTGTTTATACTATTACTGTTAAATTCCCGGCAACAAGTACACATCTTGGAAGTGAAGCAACAGTAGAATTCATGGTTAGTGACGGACGTAATGTTACTAAAGTAACTAATAATGATGTGCTTGAAATTCCATTCGTAAAAGGTGATGTATTATCACTTGACCAAATTGTTGAAGATTTAGGTATTGGATTATATGATGAAACAAATGGTGTTGTATTAAATAAAGAATTTACTTATGCATTATATCGTGGAACAACTGAAATCCAAGCTTCATCAATTACAACATTCGGTCAAACTTATACAATTTTAGTTAACTATGCTGGAGATGATGAATATGCTCCATGTAGTAAACGTGTAGAATTTACAGTTGTCGATGGTCGTACTAAGACATATATCGATGCTGCAACATCTATCTCAGTAGTATATAACAACTATACAGCTGAAGATGTATATAACTTATTATTAGATGGTTACTTAGGTGCTTATATTATTAATGAAAATGGTATTAAGGTGGCTATCGATAAAGCTGAAATTCGCTTCTCATTAAGCGATGCTCAAATTGAAACTTTAAATGCTGGAGATCATACAATTACATTATCTTATGCTGGTTCTGAATATGATTATCAACCTGCTACATTAACTTGTACAATTACAGTTGAAAAAGCTCCTGCTAAAGTAAATGTTGTATCTGGATCATTCAATTATAAAGATATTAAAGGTACTGGTGTTAACATTTCTGAACGTATTACAACTGAACCTGAATTAGAAGTAATTGAACTTGCTATTGGATTAAACGCAAGTGCCGGTATGATGAGTTACTTAAATATTCCTAATTTAATCGATTTAGATTCTGTTCCAGAATCAGTTCGTCCATATGTTCAAACAATCTTAGATAACCTTGGATTCAATGAACAAATGAGTATTTCTGAATTAAAAGCGGCTATCGAAGGTATTAAAGATGCATTAGAAATGCTTGAAAACTTAGTTGGTGTTAGCTTAAGTAGTGATGCATTAGATAGTACAATCAAACTGCTTGAACAATTAGAAAAAATTTCAAGTACAACTGGTATTGAAATTATGTTAACAATGGGTAAAGATATTTATCTAGAAGAAGCTGGATTATACTTAATTGGTGCTGTAACAACATCACAAAACTATGAAACAGCCTTCGGTTTAGGATATATCACTATTATACCTGATGCTACAAAAGTTGAACTTGGATTCAACGTTGAAGTTGAAAACTTTATGGTAACAAAAGCATCAATCATGCAAGATCCAACTATCTTAGGTGCTCACGTTAAGAAAGATGGATTATCTCAAGAATTATATGAAGCGGCAACTTCTAAACTTGCTACATTATATATTGGTATTGATATCAATGGTGAACAATATGTAACTGATCAACCAATTAGCGAACTTGGTGCTTATACACAAATTGCTTATACTCGTGATTTAGGTAATGAAATGTTATATGCAATTCCAATTGTTCGTGTATACACAGTTGTTATTGATACAATTTCTGTTGAATTTGTAAATGATGATGCAGAATTTAAATATAATGGTATGCCACAAGGCTTAATTCCTGAAGCGTATGCTGATAATGGAGATATTTTACCAAATGAATATTTAACATGCTATTACAATGGTGTAATGAGTAATGGTGAAGTATATAGTAGTACAGAACTTCCTACAAATGTTGGATTCTATACTGTTACTGCAATCTACAATAACCCTGAATTATTACAATATGGTTTAGCAGTTGGAACAATGACTATTTATGCTGAAGAACATGGTATGTCTTTAGAAGATGTAGAATTATTCCATGATGGAGAACCTCATAATGTTGTAATTAACAACCCATACGGATTAGAAGAAATCATTTTAGTATTAGGTAATGACACTCATACTGTAAATGTTATCTTACCTGAAAGTTGGGGAGTTAAAGATGAATTCTTCGATATTCAAGGTCAATTATCACCACTAGTTAAATTAATTCATATTTTACAATTATTTGCGGATAACGAATTAATTGACAAAGTAGAAGAAATCTTATCTGACTTACCACTTAACTCAATTGCTGTTAATGGTGATTCTCCAGTAGAAGCTGGTAGATATGAATATATTGTAATTGGTTATAAACAAAATTATGATTTATTCACAGGTGAAGCAGTTCTTAACTTAAAACACAATTTAGTTGCAAAACAAACTGATAATTACCACTGGCAAGAATGTACAATTTGTGATTACTACACTGATTTCTCAGGACATACTTATGGTGATTGGCAAGTTGAACAAGCTCACACTTGTATAACTGATGGTATCGAAACAAGATATTGTTCAGGATGTGATCACTTCGAAACTCGTACAACTGAAGCAACTGGTCACTTATTCGTAGAATGGAATAAGGTAAAAAATCCAAAATGTTATGAAGTTGGTATTGAAGTAAGTACATGTGAACGTTGTGGAGAAGCTGGACAACGTGATATCGCTACTATCCCTCATACATATACACATTGGGAAGACACAGTAGAAGCAACAACTGATGAACCAGGTAAAGCTGAAAGTCACTGTGATGTATGTGGACACGTTGGTGTTAAGAGAACTCCTACTAAGACAATCTTTGAAGTATTCGAAGACTTCTTCGATAAATTATTCGACTTCTTCAATTCATTCTTTAATAAATTAAATAATATTATTAATGCTCTTGCAGGAAACCCTGATGATGAAGAAACAAAAGAACAAGCAACAGATGATTTATATGATTTATACTTTGGAGAAGAAGAAGAGTCTAAAGAATAACATTTAAAAGCTTTTAAGCAGCTCACTTTTAAAGTGAGCTGCTTTTACCATTAAAAAATGTGTTTATACGAATTAAAGAATAAGTAAAATAATATTATTAAAAATGAATTGTTTTTTGAAAAATATTTTCGTAAAATTATGCAAAATTTTCCTAAATCAATAATTATTTTCCTAATTTATTGATATTTTATAAATTTTGTAGTATACTAATAGTAGAAAAGGATATGATGAATATGCAAAAAAATGAATTGATTAATTTAATAGAAGATATAATATCTTTAAAAACTGAAACTAATAATATTGAATTTAAAAAATCTAAAGATGGGATACCTGAAAATTTATACGATACTTTTTCTAGTTTTTCTAATACGTCAGGAGGTATAATAATATTTGGTGTTGATGAAAAAAATAATTATGAAATTTGTGGTATAAGTAATCCTGATATTTTACAAAAGAAAATAGCAGAACAATCACTTATGATGGAACCTAAAATTAGACCAATAATTACTATATGTGAGTATCAAGGGAAAATAATCGCTTCAGCTGAAATTCCTGAATTAGATGTGTTTAGTAAACCATGCTATTATTCTGGAAAAGGTAAAATGAAAGGTTCATATATAAGAGTTGGTGATGCTGATTATACGATGACAGATTATGAAATATATAGTTTTGATGCTTTTAAATATAAGACAGAAGATGAACTTCGAAGTAAAGAAAGAATAGAAGCAGATATTCTTAATGATATATTAATAAATAATTATTTGAATAAGATTATATCTTTAAAACCTAATTTAATTAATTTAGATAAGGATGCAATATTAAAAATAAATGGAATAATTGATAAAAATAATCATCCTACAGTTTGTGGTATTATGAATTTCGGCAAGTACCCCCAAATATTTTCTCCTAATTTAGATATTGTTGCTGTAAGATGTTCAACTGATGATTATGGTATTGAAGATCAAAATGGTATTAGATTCTTAGATAATAAACGATTAGATGGTACAATAAGCGAAATGTTAAAATTGGCTATTTCTTTTGTTGTTAATAATA
The DNA here is from genome assembly GCA_017463365.1 of Bacilli bacterium. Lineage (GTDB taxonomy): Bacteria > Bacillota_I > Bacilli_A > ML615J-28 > CAG-313 > HGM10611. Next base: position 8,230 of record JAFTPH010000052.1, on the reverse strand, counting down.
TAAAAAAGGCTACAAGAATTAATGAAAGTGGTATTAGAGAAGATATATTGGAATATCCTATTAAAGCAATAAGAGAAATAATATTAAATGCATTAATTCATAGAGATTATAGTATTCATACTGAAAATGAACCTATTAGATTAACTATTTTTGATGATAGAATTGAAATATCTAATCCCGGTGGGTTATATGGAAGACTTTCTCTTGATGATTTGGGAAAAGTGCATTCTGATATTAGAAATCCATTTATTGCTTCTGTCTTAGAAATATTAGAAATTACAGAAAATAGATATTCAGGAATACCTACAATTTACGCAGAGATGAAAAAAGCAGGGTTATTAGAGCCAAAATTCGAGAGTTCAAGAGGTACATTTAAAGTTACTTTATATAATTCAAAAAAAGAAGATATTATTAATGATGATTTTATTTCGAAAATAAAAATATACTGTAAAACGCCTAGAACTAAAGAATCGTTATCTAAATTCTTCGGATATAACGAAAAACATCCTAGTTATTTTATAAATTCACACGTGATGCCATTAATTGAACAAGGAATACTTGCTTATACTATTCCAAATAAACCAAAAAGTAAAAATCAAAAAATCTATACTGTTGAATAATGTAGTTTGTCTAGAAATTACAAGGTGATTATATGGTTTAGGATCACCTATATTAGATAGTGAATAAAATATACAAATATTGGTATAATAATTATATAAATAGTTGACAAGAGACTCTAAATAATATATAATATTAACGGTAATAGTAATCATTACTATTTAAGGTGATTTATGAGAAACAGTAAACAGCGAGACGTTATTTTAAAAATTGTATTAGATAGTTCAGATCACCCTACTGCTGATATGGTCTATAATCGAGCGAGAAAAGAAATAGACAATATTAGTTTGGGTACGGTTTATCGAAATCTTAATTTACTTAGTGAACAAGGAATCATTAAGAAATTTAAAATTGTTGGAGATATTGAACGATTTGATAAAACAGTTATCACACATTCTCATTTTGTATGTAAAGAATGTGGTAAAGTTATTGACATTATGGAAGATAGCTTAAGTGACTTTATCAAAGAATTGTCTAATAAAACAAACGCTAATATTGAAAGATACGAAGTCTCATTATTTGGAACATGTTCTCATTGTCAATAAATAAGAAAGAGGTATAATATAATGGAATTAAAAGGATCTAAAACAGAACAAAATTTAATGACGGCATTTGCTGGAGAAAGTCAAGCGAGAAACAAATACACTTATTTCGCAAGTGTAGCAAGAAAAGAAGGATATGAACAAATCGCTGCTATTTTTGAACAAACTGCAAACAACGAAAAAGAACATGCTAAAATGTGGTTCAAAGCATTAGGTGAACTTGGAGATACAGCTCAAAATTTACTTGCAGCTGCAGAAGGTGAAAACTATGAATGGACTGATATGTATTATAATTTCGCAAAAGTTGCAGAAGAAGAAGGATTTACAACATTAGCTTATCAATTCAGAGCTGTTGCAGCTATTGAAAAAGCTCATGAAGAAAGATATCGTGCATTATTAAATAACGTTCAAATGCAACAAGTATTTGAAAAAGGTGAACAAACTATGTGGGAATGCCGTAACTGTGGTCATTTAGTTATGGGTAAAAAAGCTCCAGGTGTTTGCCCAGTTTGTGCACACCCTCAAAGTTTCTTTGAAGTAAGAAAAGAAAACTATTAAGATAATAAGCTTTTAAAAGTATTTAACATAAAGGATGAAATTGTAGAAATGCAGTTTCATCTTTTCTTATATTTAGTGGAAAATAGTTAAAGTCGAACCTCTTTTTTTGTCACAAGAAGTTGAAAATGGTTCATTATCTTGCCACTAAAAAACCCAATTTGCAACACTTTCAAATTAATTAAAGAAATTATATATAAAATAATAATTTTAATAGAGTTTTATTTTTATATATGTTATAATAAAGTTATTAAAAGGGGGTATAATAATGTTTGAAGTGATTAGTATGGAATTTTATGAAAATATTAAGAAATTAATTGATGAATCGAGAAAACATGTTGTAACTTATGTGAATACAACAATGTTATTTACCTATTGGAATATTGGAAAAATGATAGTTGAAGAACAAGGTGGCAGTTCTAAAGCTAAATATGGAGATAAACTAATTGCTGAATTATCAAAACAAATGACTTTCGATTTTGGAAAAGGATTTGATGAAAGAAATTTAAGAAAAATTCGACAATTTTATTTAACATATCCAATTTGGGACTCAGTGAGGCCCGAATTGACTTGGACTCATTATAGAACGTTAATGAGAGTAGAAGAACAACATATAAGAGACTTTTATATGCAAGAAGCAATTAAAGGTAACTGGAGTGTAAGACAACTGGAAAGACAAATTTCTACATGTGCATATAGTAGAGTTATTGCTAATAATAGCGAAATAGAAAAGATTGATAATGTTGATGAAACAACAGCATTAGTAAAATATGAACCTAATACAGTTATTAAAGATCCGTATATGCTTGAGTTCTTAGGTCTTGATAATAATGTGAATTATTTAGAAAAAGAATTAGAAGATGCTTTAATTAATCATTTACAAAAGTTTTTATTAGAGCTTGGCAGGGGTTTTTGTTTTGTTGCAAGACAAAAGAGAATCACATTCGATAATGAACATTATTTTATCGATTTAGTATTTTATAATGCTATTTTAAAGTGTTATGTTGTAATCGATTTGAAAACCGATAAATTATCTCATGAAGCATTAGGTCAAATTGATTTGTATAGAAATTTTTATGATCAAGAAGTTAAAATGCCTGATGACAATCCAACTATTGGGTTATTATTAGTCACTGAACAAGATACATTAGTAGCAAAGTATTCAAGTATATATAAAGATCAAAATATTTTTGTATCAAAATATATGACCTATATGCCAACTGAAGAAGAACTTAAAAGAGTTATTACTGAAGAAAAAAGATTAATTGAGGAATATAAAATTTATAATAAATAACTGATGTTAATGGTGAAATGAAAATGTGGTCTTTTTAAAGACCACATTTTATTATTAAATTTATAGTATTTTAATAAAAATTGCATATTTTTAATAGTTTATGGTGCAAGACAAGTTGGTAAAACATATTTAATAGAAGAATTTGGAAAAAATAATTATGATTTTATATATTATATTATATTAATTTTGAATTTGATGTTAATGCAAAAAAATTATTTGATAACAATTTGGATATTAGAAGTTTGTTATTTCAATTGTCATCATATATTCCAATTGTCGAAGGAAAAACTTGATTATTGTATTATTCTTTCTTTAAATAATGTAAATTGTTGTAATCCAAAAATTAAATTTTTACCATTATATATGATAATGTTTATTAAAAATAGTAATTTTTTATAAATGTATATTGTAATTATATATTTAAAATGTGGTCTTTTTATAGACCACATTTTAATATTCATCATCGGGCATAAATAAACCTATAATACCAACAATTCCCGCAACACCTACTAAAGTATAAATGATACGAGAAATGACAACACTAATATTATCAAAGATAAAAGCTACAAGATTGAAGTTGAATAAACCAATCATTCCCCAAACTAAAGCTCCAATTATCATTAATATATAGGCAACTCTTTTTACAATAGCCATTTTTAAAACCTCCTAAGTTATATAGTACAATAGTATTTTTAACCAATTATGATATTTCTATTCATAAGATTTATATGTTAAACATATTATTAACTGTGAAGGTGGTATTTTAATGAAGAAAAAAATATTAATTATATGTATGACATTTATTATGTTATTTAGTCTTGCTTCTTGTAAAAGAGGTGAAAGAGTTGTTAAAGATTTTCCAACGGCAGTTAGTAGTTTAGAATCATATAAAGTTACTGGTAAACTTTATTCAATGTTTCCAAGTGGAACCAAAGAATGTTTAATCACGGTTTATTATAAAAATCCGGATTACTACCGTGTCGAAGTAGATAATTCAGTGTTAAGTGATAAACAAATTGTTTTAAAAAATAGTGATGGAGTTCAAATATTAATTCCTAGTGTTAATAAAACTTTTAAAGTTAAGAGTAGTTGGCCACTTAATTCATCATATCCTTATTTATTACAATCTCTAAGTAAAGATTTATTAAGTGATGAGAATCCGATAACTGTTCATGAAGAAGAGACTTCAAGTGTAGAAATCAAAGCTAAAGTTTTTGAAGATGCAGCTCCTAGCACGCAAAAAATAGTTTTTGATAATAAAACAGGATATCCTAAAGAAGTATTTGTTTATGATGAAAATCATAATTTAGTGACAAGATTTGTATATGAGAAAATTGAAGTAGATGTTGACTTAGATGATGAAATGTTTAATGCGGAAAAAGTATTAACTTCAATGAATGAGTATTATCAGGATATCGTTGAAACCTATGTCAGAGCTATAACTTATCCGACATATTATCCTGTTGGAGCAAGCCTAAAAGAAGAATCAATTAAAGGTTCACTAATTAAGACCGCAATTATGACTTATAGTGGAGAAAATAGTTTTACCATTATTGAGCAATATTTGATGCCTCAAAGTACGGTTACCACAAGTTATGTTGATGGAGATATCTATATTATGGGTGGAACAATCGCAGTTATAAATAGTCATACTATTATTTTTGGTGAACAAGGCGTGGAATATACAATTGCTTCTAGTTCACTAGATAAACTAGAAATGATTAAAATGGGTGATTCTTTACTTGTAGGAAGTGAAAAATAATAATTATAGGTTGAAAATAATTTTCAACCTTTTTATTCTTTATCATTAATCAATATCATACTGTAAAGAAAAAGATATTTTACTTTTATTTATGCATAAAACACCAAAAATAATGAAAACTATGATATAATATACTAGGTGAAAATTATGAATATTAAGAAAATGTTAATTTGTTTATGTTTTCTATTTTGTTTAGTTTCTTTAACAAGTTGTAAGGAAATTGAAACATATGATGATATGAAAACTATAACATATGAAAAGATTTTAAGTAAATCAAATCTTTCAGCTTCAGGAACATATTATGTAATAGTTCATCGTAATGGATGTGCAGTATGTGAAGGAATTATGCCGAAAGTTGCTGAATACGCAAATCTTTCAGGAATTGATCCGATTTACGCTTTAAATAAATCAGATAAAAAGAATAATGGTGGTATTAGTCCTGGTTCAGGTGTAAAAGTTAATGTTGGTCTTGGGGCTACTAATTATGAAGATATTAAACTTGCTTCATCACCGGTGTTACTTAAAATTACTAATGGCAAGGTAGTTAAATTAATTGATACAAGAACCAATATCTTAGCCGAACTTGAAGCAATGATTGCGAAAAACAAATAGGAGAAAAAATATGAGTAAAAAAGTTAAAAAAGATTCAACAATCAATAAAATATATTTTTACATTTTAGAAGCGATTGCTTTAGTATTTGTGGTTGCTTTAGCAGTAGTACTTGTTAAAGAATTTACCCCTAAAACTTTAACAACAGTTGATAAAATTAGTGTAACTGAACTTGAAAATCGTGCTTTAAATGATGGTTCTGCTACATCTTTCTATGTAATTATTTATACAGCTGATAATGCTGAAAATGAAATGATTCAAGAAAAAGTAGTTGAATATTATGAATATGCGAAAAAGAATGAAGGTGCATACCCTATCTTTGTTATTGAATACAATGAAGATACTGATGATCGTATTAAACCACTATTACCTTCAACATTTGATTATGATAAAGAATTTCCATGTATGATTACTGTTTCAAGTAATAGTATTTCAAATACAAAAGCAACAGTATCAACAATTTTACAAACATTAGAAGATGCAATGAATAAATAAAAAAGGGGTAATCCCTTTTTTCTTAATAATTAAATTTGTAGGAGATAAGAATGATTAAAAAAATATGGGAAAAAACCAAAAATTTATTTATATGGATTTGGAAGGAATGTAAAGACTGGCATACTCTATTAATATTTGGAATAGTATGGTGTTTTGTAATGAGTCCTAGTATTGTTGGATACTTATTATTTTTCATTACTAAAAATGGTTGGCATTTAACGTATGCAACTGGTTGGATTCTTTTTTGGGCTGGTCCTTTTACCCCAACAATTCCTCTTTGTATTGTGATAACTTTTGGAATTAAAAAGTTATTAAGAAAAAGAGAAGCTAAAAAGAAAAATAAAAATGTTGATGACTCTAATGAATAGAGTATCAACATTTTTTGGTTTACACTGTTTTCTTTTTAAACTCAACTTGAGAAATAATTATTGAAGCAAGAATTAATGCACATCCAATAAATTCTGGTAAATGATGAGTTTCGTCAAAGAATATTAATCCTGTTAAAAAAGCGAATACTGATTCCAAACTTAAAATTAAAGAAGCAAGGGTTGGTGGAGTATTAACTTGACCTATAATTTGAAGGGTATATGCAACACCACTTGATAATACACCCGCAAACAACAAATAAGGCATTGCTGATATTGTGCCTGATATCGTTGGTTCTTCAAAGAAAATAATAACTGGTAGAGATAAGAATGCTACTACAGAGAACTGAATAATCGATAATAAACAAGAATTTATATCTTTATTAATATGATCAACAATCATAATTTGACTTGCAAAACCAAAGGCTGAAAGCATTAATAATAAATCACCTAGTTCAATCGTAAAGTTTTCCTTAACACATAATAGATATAATCCCGTAACCGCAATCACTACGCATATCCATAGTTTCATAGAAACTTTCTTTTTAAAGAATAAACCAAGAATTGGAACAATAATAACATATAAAGCTGATATAAAACCTGATTTTCCAACACTTGTCATTCCTAAAGCGATTTGTTGGGTAGTTGTTCCAAAGAAAAGACAAACTCCACAAAAAATACTACCAATTAAAGCTTTTTTATTTTTCCACAATTTAAAATCTTTATTTTTGTGATTTTTTAGCCAAATAAATAGTAAAACTAGTCCAAGGGCTATAACCGCAATCAACGCCCTAAATCCGTTAAATGTAAATGGTCCGATATAATCTAAACCTTTGCTTTGTGCTCCAAACGCTGCTCCCCATATAAGGGCAGTAATTAAAAGCGATAAACTTCCAAATAATGTTTTTTTCTTATTCATAAAGTCCTCACAAATAATATTTTATAGTTTTTTCAACCCAATAATCAAAAGTGATATTGGGATATTTTTTTTCATATTCTTTAAATTTTAAATATAAGTCTTTACCATCACTTACATCATGCCAAATATCAATAAAAAGATAATCATAATTATTTGACAGATTATCAAGAAATAAGAAAGCATCACTTTCAATAATTTCGATTTTATCTTGATATTTGAAATTAGGTAGAATGACTTCCTTAAATAATTTTATAACAGTTGGATCAATTTCCACAATTGTAACTTTTGAAACATTTTCTTTTAGAGATGCCATATAAGCAAAATAACCCATTCCTAGACCGATTGTTACAACGTTTCCTTTCGCATTTAAAAGAGGGTCTTTCATTGTTTCTATTTCATTGGGAGTAATGCTCATCCAAAGATGTTTATTTTGATATACTGCTAAGTATTTAAAAGGTTTTGAGAAATATCCAATTTGGGGAATAACTCTTCCATCATCAAAATATTGAAAATCACCACAAACAAAAGCTTCATATGCTTCATATGAAGTATTTTTTAATTCCCAATTATTTAGCTTTTTGTTTTTAAAAGAGATATTTTGATAATAGGGATTAGAAGTATAAGAAGAAGGGTTTAATTCTTTAATCATATATGGGAAATATTCGTTTATGATTGTTTCGTCATCAATCTCTAAATATTCCTGTAAGAGTAAAGAAAAAGCTCTATTTGTTGATACTCCTAATTTAGTTAGTTTATTAATTTGATTAGTTGTAATTAGACAAGGATTATCATTTAAATAACTGCTTAATTTAGATAATAATACTTGATTTAATTCATAATAATTTTTCATATTTTTATCCTTTACTTTAGTTTATTATAGCCTAATTACAGAAAAAAGTCAAAAGAAAAAAGCTTTTAGATAAATCTAAATCTGATTGTTTTGTGATATATTCAAAATAGTAGTTTTATGAAATTTACAAAATAACCATTCTTATGTTATTATATCAACATAAGGAGGTCAATTTTATGAAAGGAATTAAACTGACTGTGAACGAACAATTTAAATATGA
>JAFTPH010000015.1 GCA_017463365.1 Bacilli bacterium | reverse complement strand
TTCTCCTTCTCTCTATTAAAGGACATGTTTTTTTCGCGAATGGTTAATCATCTTTGTTTTTATTATCTTGATCTTTGAGATTATTAATAGCTCCAGCTATCGCGAATAATGCAGATGCAATGAATCCGCAAAGCATTTTTTTATTACTGTCTAAAAAGAAAGCTGAAACAAATAATACAAAAGATATAAAATTAGATATCATAATATATTCTCCTTTCTAAATATATTTTTAATATTGTCTATAAAAGAAATCATCCATTGAACAATTTAACACTTTTGCTATTCTTCTAAGGGTTATCGCACTTGGAACTGATTCACCTCTAACATATCTACTAATCATTACTTGAGAAGTATTTGTTAGTTCCGCTAACTGATATTGAGTAATGTGATTACGAGTCATGATGCTTCGTAATCTATAAGCGAACTCTTTCTTTTCTTGTTCATCTGTTAATTCATCTATGTCGTTGTAAAATATCTCTTTATAATAATTTGTATATGTATCATAAATAACTTTTTTGCCATCTCTAAATTTTATTAATAAATCCCATTCGTTAAGTTCGTCTATACTAATAACATCAATTTTTGTAGCAAATGGATCATACTTTAAAACGTATTGCCATAATCTATTTTCTAACATACATTGCTCCTTTCTAAATTTGTATAAAAATTATGTTTTGGTCAAAAACCCGCTTTTTTTCGCATATTTCTTTATTTTTTTCATTTATAACATATATGTTATAATTACATTTTTTAAAAAATATTTTAAAAAAAAGTGGGAAAGTGGGCAAAGAACCCGCAAACCCGCATGGCTCTAAGAGTACAGCCTGCCCGGTTTTCATTTAAAAGTGGGCAGAAAGTGGGCAAATGACCAGAAAAAGTGGGCAAAATTAAAAAATCGCTTTTTCAAAAAATAAAAACCCACTTTAAAAGTGGGCAAAGCCCGGTTTTATAAACAAAAAGTGGGCAGAAAAAATAGGAGTCTAAGTTTCCTCAAACCCCTATCTTTCTCTTATATTTTCTCTAATATATAACTTGTAAATTCATCTCAATATCAGATGGAACATTACCTTTCCATACGAAACTATTCTTTAAAATATATTCGTTATATGTATTAGCAGTTTTGTTAGCTCTCATTTTTGCTTGTTCAGCCCAACTTTGTTTTTCTGAATTATCACTATCTTTGTATTGATTATAAGTAGCTAAATCGGTTTTATAACTTGAGACCATACTTCTACAAGTGTCCTCAACTTTTTTAATTGTTTCATAATTAGTAGCATCATCTATCTTTTTATTAACATATGTAGTCTTATTATTAAACCATGTACCAAACCAACCTAACCCTGTACTTCCTATCACCAGACATAATATACTTCCAAATATCAATATTACGATTCCTATTACACAAAACGCTTTCTTCATATTAGCGAACCTCCTTATAAGTAATTACTGTATCTTTTACTTCAAAAGGAATATCACTATATATGTATGTTCCAGTCCATTCTATGTATTTACCATCAGGTGTAAAGAAGAATATACCACTATCATTTTCTCCATAAGATCCATCGACATCAGCTATCCAATCATTTTCAGTTGTTCCACTATAATATATAGCATTATCTGTACTATCTCCTCCTATTTCAAAACACTCACTATCTGGTGTTAAGTAACTATTTAAACTCGATACTTTTCCATCTACAACAAATCTTCCTACACATCCACCATTATCAGTAAATAATGCAATATATCCTAATGGTTTATTAATTGAGCAAACTAATGTATTAGCTTTTTCTCTTTGACCGTTTACCCAATATGCTCTTCTTATTAAGTTATATCTTTCAAGAGAATAATCGATATCAGTAGGTGTTGGTTGATTAGTAGCTAATTTATTCGCAACGTTAATAGTCGCTTTTGTATCTTGTACAGTATTAACACTATTAGTATCGCATCCGAGTTAATATAAACATTCCTCCTATTAATATACTTATCATTAATATCATTTTAATATTTTTATTTTTCTTCATAATTATTTCTCCTCTCTTAAACAAACATATATTTTTCATATACAGATATCTGACCTTTTAAAAATTCGATTTCAAGTTCTTTTTCTTTTAATTTTTTATTCAATTCTTCGACACCCTTATTTACGCTATCACTAACACAAATACCATTATTATCAAATTTAGCTGGTTCAACTAATTCAATTTCATCATCAGAAACCCACCATGAATCATCACTAACACTACTTATAACTTTATATGGAAATACATCAAATTCATTATTAACAACTTCTTCTATAATCCCTATCTCACCAATATCGAATTTATGTCTATGAAGTCCGTCATTAATTTTATCTATAATCTTTACTTTATCTCCGTACTTTAAATTTCATAATACTAATCCTCCTTAACCACTTTAATCGTTTTTTATATAACCCATTAAACGTCCTCTTAATTCATCCATAACATATATAGATTTATTAAGTTCCCAATCATCACCACAAATAATATGCGATTTCTCTTCCAAATATTTAGGTAATAGATTATCAATAAATTTTATACAGGAATCTATTTTCTTTTTATTTTTCTCATATTTACGAGTTTTATCTTGTAATTCTAGTATTGCGTTTTGTACATCTTCAAGTTCCTCGTTAGTTAATATCCTGTAGTCTTTTATTAACAAAAATGCTCCTAATATTTCGTCGGTACTTTTTTCCACTCCTTTTCTCCTTTCTTTATTAACATTATTATTTTCTATTCTATGCGCT
>JAFTPH010000014.1 GCA_017463365.1 Bacilli bacterium | reverse complement strand
TTTTAAACTATCTAAAACATTATCGTTCTCAAGATCAAAATAATTACTCTTATTTGTACGATTAATGTCTTATGATTTTTACAATTTTGTCAAGCTTATAATTTTAATTTTTTTTGTAAATTTCAAAAAACGTTGACAATAAATTCGCTTAAAAAATGGTTATTAGATTAGAACGGTTTTTTTAGGCTAAAAAAGATACCAAATAATAGATAGTTTAATAATATAAAGTATACTAAGAGAGGAGATAAGTTTATGGAAGATATTCTAGTATTAGAAAATGTAAGTAAATTTTTTCACACTGAACTTGGAACTTTAGAAGTATTAAAAGATATTAGTTTTAAAATAAAAAAAGGCGAAATTGTTTCTATTATTGGACCATCAGGTTCTGGTAAAAGTACTATTTTAAATATTATTTCCGGGTTAATTGATGTTAGTGGTGGAAGAGTTGAAACGAATGGTGAAATTGGTTATATGTTCCAAAAAGACCACTTATTAGAATGGCGAACTATTTTTGATAATATTAAGTTAGGATTAGAAATAAGAAAAGAAGAAACCAAAGAAAATATAGAAAATATTGTAAATTTATTAGAGAAATATGGTTTAAAAGAGTTTATAAATAATTATCCCTATGAATTATCTGGGGGAATGCGTCAAAGAATTGCTTTAATCAGAACTTTAGCTATTAAACCTTCTTTATTATTGCTTGATGAACCATTTTCAGCATTAGATTATCAAACAAGATTAATGGTATCTGATGATGTATATAAAATAATAAAGGATACTAATACTTCAACTATTTTAGTTACCCATGATATATCAGAAGCTATTGCTCTTAGTGATAAAATAATTGTTTTATCGAAAAGACCAGCAAATATTTTAAATATTCATCTAATTGAGATTGATAAAGAATTTGATACCCCATTAAAAAGAAGAACATCAAAAGAATTTAGTAAATATTTTGATGTAATTTGGAGCGAGTTGAATGAAGAAAAATAATGTTTATTACATGATGATGAAAAAAGAAAAGCGAAAAATCGTTTTTCTTCAGTTTCTAGTTTTAATATGTTTTATTTTGATATGGGAATTATGTTCTAGATTTAAAATTATTGATGAATTCTTGTTTAGTAGTCCACTTTCAATTGGGAAATTACTTATTCAATATTTAATGAATAATGAACTTTTTAGACATTTAGGAATATCAGTATTAGAAACAATTATTGGATTAGTACTTGGAACGACGATTGGACTGTTGATTGCTGTGGCATTATGGTGGTATCCATTACTTGCCAAAGTATTAGATCCGTTTTTGGTTGTTCTAAATGCTTTGCCAAAAACTGCATTAGCTCCGATACTAATTATTTGGGCAGGAACAGGAATTGAAGGAATAGTTGTAGTTGCAATGAGTATCTCATTAGTATTAACAATTATTACTGCGTACTTAGATTTTATCCAAGTTGAAGATGAAAAACTAAGAATGTTAAAGAGTTTTAAAGCTACCAAATGGCAAATTCTAACCAAACTTATTTTACCAAGTAATTATCCTAATATTATAAGTATTGTGAAAATAAATATTGGACTTACTTGGGTCGGAGTAATTGTTGGAGAGTTTTTAGTTTCTAGAGCAGGGATTGGTTACTTAATTGTATATGGTTCACAAGTATTTAAAATGGATTTGGTAATGATGGGTGTAATAATACTTGCTATTGTGGCCTTTTTGATGTATGAAATGGTTAATATTTTAGAAAATAGGTTTAAAAAAAGAAGGGGAATAACAAATAAATGAAAAAAAGATTTTTGATTTTGATTATGGTAGTATGTCTTGGAGCATTACTATGTGGATGTAGAGAAAATAAATTAACGAAAATTGAACTTGCGGAAGTAACACATTCAATTTTTTATGCACCACTTTATGTAGCAATTAATGAAGGATATTTTGAAGAGGAAGGACTTGAAATATCTTTAGTTAATGCAGGTGGAGCGGATAAAGTAATGGCAGCACTACTTTCTAACGCATCTCAAGTAGGACTTGCGGGACCTGAAGCAACAATTTATGTTTATAATAATGGTCAAAGTAATTATATGATTAATTTTGCTCAGTTAACAAAAAGAGATGGAAGTTTTATTGTAGGACGTGAAAAAATAGAAAATTTTACTCTAAAAGACTTACGAGGGAAAAGTATTTTAGGGGGACGCGTCGGAGGAGTTCCAGAAATGACCCTTGAATATGTTTTAAAACAAGCAGGATTAACTGTAGGAAGAGATACCGAAGGATACGACGTGCTCGTTAGAACTGATATTCAGTTTAACGCAATGACAGGATCATTTTTAAATGGTGAAGCTGATTTTACAACAATGTTTGAGCCAACTGCAACCCTTTTAGAAAAAGAAGGAAGAGCGTATGTTTTAGCTAGTGTAGGAGAATTTACTGATGAAATACCATTTACCGCCTTTTATGTAACAAAAAGTTATTTAGAAGAAAATGAAGATGTGGTTTTAGCTTTTACTAAAGCTATTTATAAAGGACAACAATTTGTTATGAACAAAAGTGATGAAGATGTAGCAAAAAGTGTAATAAGTTTTTTTACAGATTCAACAATTGATGATTTAACTATTGTTATTGGTCGATACCGTAAAGCAGATGTTTGGTGTACTACACCATATTTTGGTGAAGATGGTTTTAATCGTTTAATGGATGTTATGGAAGAAGCGAAAGAATTAGATAAAAGGGCACCATATGATAAAATTGTTAACAATAAGTTTGCAGAAGAAGTGGTTAAATAAAAATAACAAGTCTTTCGACTTGTTATTTTTCCATTGATTTACCGATTTCTTCAGCAATTGCTTCACATAACTTATTTTTTTCCATTGTATAAGCTTGCTTGATACAATTATAGATAGCTTTAGACTTACTTCCCCCATGTCCTTTTACTACAGCTTTAGTAACCCCAAGCATTACTCCACCACCATAGTTGTTATAGTCCATTAAGTCTTTAATTCCCATAATATCTTTTTTAAGAATTGCTGCTCCAACTTTATTTTTTAAATTGGCTGTCATTATCTTCTTGATTAATTTCATTAGTTCCATTGCAGTACCTTCAGTAGATTTCAATAAAACATTTCCACTAAATCCGTCACATACAATTAAATCATATTCGCCAGTTAGTAAATCACGGCTTTCCATATTACCAACAAAATTTACAGATTCATTATTTCTGATTAATTCGTAAGTTTCTTTTCTTAAAGCATCACCTTTAGTTTCTTCAACTCCAATGTTTAACAAAGCCACTTTTGGATTTTCAACGCCATATGCTTTTTTAATATATAAACTTCCCATAACAGCAAATTGTTCTAAGTTAATTGGATCACAGTCAACATTAGCCCCACTATCACAAATACCAACAATTTTTCCATTCATTGTTGGAAGAATTGGGCAGAATGCAGGACGTTTTACCCCTTTAATACGACCAAGTTTTAAAACTGATCCGACAAGTACTGCTCCAGTAGAACCAATACTTACCATACCTTTAATATCATCTTCATGTCTTAGTAAATCGTATGCTTTTACTAAAGAACTTTCTTTCTTTTGTTTGATTGCTACAGTAGGAGTATCTTCACATGAAATAACCTCTGGTGCATGTACAATTTGAAGACGAGTTTGATCAAAAGTGTATTTAGCAAACTCTTGTTTTAGAATTTCCTCATCTCCAGTCATAACAATTGAAAGATTTGGAATTTCATTTAAAGCCATAACAGTTCCTTCAACATTTACATATGGGCTATGATCTCCTCCAAATCCATCAACGATAATTTTAATCATATTTTCACTCATAAATTACTACCTCGTTTTACAAAATACATTTAATTATACCATTATTTTTTAAAGTAGTCAATTTTTTAGAAAAGAGCATTCAAACGCTTTACTTTTTTTAGTAAATGATGTAAAATATTTATATACATGTTAGGAGTACCTTATGAAGTATTATTTTATTATTAATCCGGTTGCCGGTTCAAGCAATAAAACAGAAATATTAACTGAAGAAATAAAAAAGGCATTTAGTAATCGTCCAAATGATGAATATATTATTTATGTTACTAAAAATCATAATGACGGTAAACAATTTGTTAAAGAAATATCATCAAATTTAACTGAAGATGTGGTATTCTTTGCTTGTGGCGGAGATGGAACAACATATGAAGTATTAAATGGAATTGTTGATTATGATAAAGCTATTTTAGGTGTAATATCAGTTGGTTCATGTAATGATTTCTTAAAATGTTTTCCTAACAAAGACTTTAGAAGCATTGAAAAGGCCATATCCGGAAATGTTCAAAAGATTGATTTAATAAATTGTAATGGTTATCATTGTTTAAATGAAGTCAATATGGGATTTGATGCGATGGTTAATGATGATTGTAATCGTATTAAAGCAAAAACAAAGAAGGTTAAATCAGCTTATACTCGAGCAATTATCAAGAATTTCCTTTTAAAGAAATCTCCGTATGTTTTAGTAACAACTGATAACGAAGTGTTATATGAAGGTAAAATGCTATTAATGACTTTTGCTAATGGTAAATATTATGGTGGTGGATATTGTGCAGCTCCACTAGCGGAAGTAAATGATGGATTATTAGAATCTTTAGTAGTAAAGAATATAAGTCGTGCGCGATTTGTTACTTTAATTAAAGATTATAAACAAGGGACTCATTTATCAAAACCTAAATTTAAGAGAATACTTCGTTATAAACAGGCGAAAGAAATTAAAGTTGAGTTTAAAGAAGATGTATGTATTTGTTTAGATGGAGAAATATCATACGCAAAAGAAGTTAATGTTAAAGTAGAATCATCAAAACTTCGTTTCTTGATGCCAGGTGAATAGTATGTATCATAGCTGGAATGAATTATTAAAAGTAGAAATGAAAAAAGACTATTTTAAGAATATTATGGATTTCTTAAATGTTGAATATCAAAATACTACTGTTTATCCTCCTCGTGATGATATTATGCGAGCATTTTTGCTTACCCCTCTAGATAAGGTAAAAGTTGTGATTTTAGGCCAAGACCCTTATCATGAAGAAGGACAAGCAATGGGATTATCTTTTTCAGTACATAAAGATAAACCTTTACCAAAAAGTTTAATCAATATTTATAAAGAATTATATGATGACTTAGGGATTTATCCAGCTAGAATTGGTGATTTAACACCCTGGGCAAACCAAGGAGTATTGTTGTTAAATACTATTTTAACTGTAAGAAAAGGAGTTGCTTTAAGTCATAATATGATTGGATGGGAAACATTCACTAATGAGGTAATTAAAACTTTAAATGATCAACCCCAAAAAGTTGTGTTTATTTTATGGGGAAGTTATGCGATATCAAAGAAGGCTTTGTTAAATAACCCTAATCATTTAATTTTAACTTCGCCTCATCCATCCCCACTTTCTGCTTATCGTGGTTTTTTTGGAAGTAAACCTTTCTCAAAAACTAATAAGTATTTGTACCCCGATGTTATTGACTGGCGTATAGAAAAATAAAAAGGAGAAAAAATATGGTAAAATTATTTAAAAAAGCATTTAGAATGTTAATTGTACTTGGATGTTTATTTATGTTTACTTCATGTGGAGATGAACAAGTAGATACGCCCGATGATAAAGATGATAATCCAGTAGTTGAAGAAAAAGTAAATGTTGAATTTTATGATATAGATGATAATTTACTAAAAAAATATGAATTAAAAAAAGGGGAAAGTGTTACTGAATTTCCTGTTTGTGAGGAAGAAGGGTATTATTATTCATGGGATAAAACTTTTGAAGAACTAACAAATATTCAAAATGATATCAAAGTTGTTGGTATTAAACTAGAATATTATTTAAACGCAAAATATTATGTTGATGGAGAATTATTCTTTGAAAAGAACACTGGTTATTTATCAGAATATACTATTCCTGAATTGCCAAATGACTATGAAAACTGTGTATGGAATGAAACTAGTAGAACGCTCGTTGAAGATAAATATTTTATTGAATACACTTTAAGTTATACTTTAAAGAGCAAATATACTATTACTTATATGAATGGAAATGAAGCAGTATCATTATCACCATCAACTTATGAAGTAGGTAATGTTTTAGAACTTCCAACACTTGAAAAAGAAGGATACTATTTTGTTGGATGGTTCTTATCGAAGATTTCTTTACATAAATGTGATGAGATTACAGAAGATATGCGAGGAGATCTTGTGTTCTATGCTCGTTTTACAGAAATTGAAAAACAAAAACCTCTTGAATTACCAGAAGCTACTTATAACTTTGTTGCGATTAACAAAAATCCTCATGGATCAGGTAATGGAACATTTGTTTATCAACCACAATTCCCTGAAGGTGTTGATACAAGAGTAACAAGTTATGAATGGTCTACAAGTAATTCTTATATCGCAACAGTTTCAGCTTATTCATCAATTACAGCGAAAAAAGCTGGTTATTGTGTTTTAACAGCTAAATCAATATTTGACAAAACAATTACAATTAATTGTGTAATTCGTGTAGGTGTTGACGGGGTTTCTATTGCGACAGTAGAAGAAGCTAATACAATTACAACTTATGAAGTTACCTTTGTTGGTAAAGATAACGAAGTAATTGAAAAACAAACTATTCAAAAGGGTGGATTTGCGATTGCTCCTATCCCACCAAAATATGATGGACTTGCATTTAATGGTTGGGATCATGAATTATATAATATTAATGCTAATACAACAATTAAAGCAACTTACAAAACAGGAACAAATAATTATGCAGGTAAGAAATTCTCACTAATTGGAGATAGTATTTCTACATATCAAGATTATGTTCCAACCGGTTATGCGACATTCTATCCATATCCAACTGCCGATGTAAATGATGTAAATCAAACTTGGTGGATGCAAGCATTTAATAAAATTGGTGGTTCAATGTTTATTAATAACTCATATTCAGGAAGTTGTGTGGCAGCTGGAGGATCATCATGTTCTAACAATATTAACAGATTAAAAGAATTAGTTGCTTCAAACCAATATGCGGATGTAATTATTATCTTTATGGGAAGTAACGACTGTAATGATCGAAGTGGTGTAACAACATCTAATTTTGATAAACAATATCGTGAAATGTTAGATAAATTAAATGATTTATGTCCAAATGCAGAATTAATTTTATGTACTTTACCTAATTCAAATTTATATTCAGACGCAAGACAAGTTGAATTTAATGGTTTAATTACAAAGATTGCTGAAGATTATCAATTAAAAGTTATATCACTTGATAAAGTTGATTTAACTCCACACTTAATTGACTCTGCTCATCCTGGTACTTCAGGTATGACAGCAGTTGCAGAACAAGTAGTTAAAGATTTATTAAAGTAAAAGTGGAATTCCACTTTTACTTTTTTTATTTATAAGGAAAGTTCATTTCTTATTATTTTCTCAACAAAAATTCTAAAAAAACTATAGACAAAACACATAAAAAATGGTATAATATAAGAGTAAAAAGTCAAGTTTTAAAATATATTATCTAGTCTTTTGGGGTAATATATATATTGATGATTTGCTACTCCGGATTACCGGTACCTTAGATTGCGCAAAAGACTTTACGCGGAAATTGATTTTATAAAAGAATAAAGCAATTTAAACAATTGCCTCTTTTGTAAAGTTAGTTTCCGTTTTTTT
>JAFTPH010000051.1 GCA_017463365.1 Bacilli bacterium | reverse complement strand
CCTGAGCCAGGATCAAACTCTCAATAAAAAGTTTTATCCTGCTCCACCTGTTCTGTTCAGTTTTCAAAGACCTATTCTGTATGTGCTCTGCGCACATTGCCCTAATATTATATCAAAACTTATTTATCTTGTCAAGAAAAAACACTCATTTTTTTAAAAATTTTTTTCATGACCATTTTTTAACAAAATAAGGGGCATTTTTTATGCCCCTTTTTATCGCTTTTAACCAATACACTTAGCTTCTTTTTTAACCTTTTCAACATACTTATTTCCTAAATCATAAGAGTTGATGCGATTTATTTTTAAAAGATATACTAAGTTATCATTTATAACCTTGCTATTTTCGTTACTGCGATATCTAATTCTTAGTTGACGAGGAAAGCGATTATCAAATATTTCTTTGAATTCCATTATTCTTCTTTAATATATTCAAATAAGTTACTTACTGATACGTCATCAACAATATTTAAGATACCTTGACCAATTAGTGATGCAACTGATAGTTGAACTACTTTTCCACATTTTTTCTTATAGTCTTCTAATTGTAGCGTATTAGTAGTAACTAATTCTTTTAATACAGAATTTGTAATTCTTTCAATAGCAGGGTCAGATAAAATAGGGTGTGTGCAACAGCAATAAATATCTTTTGCACCTTTAGCTTTAAGCATTTCTACTGCAGCAACAAGTGTTCCGGCAGTATCTACCATGTCATCAATAATGATAGCATTTTTTCCTTCTACTTCCCCGATAACATTCATTACTTGCGCAACGTTTGGACGAGGACGACGTTTGTCGATAATAGCCATAGGAGCTTCTAAGGCTTCCGCTAAACGACGGGCTCTAGTAGTTCCACCATGGTCTGGAGATATAACTACAACATCTTCTAAGTTCTTTTCCACAAAATATTTAGCTAAAATAGGGAGGGCTCTAAAGTTATCAATTGGAATATTGAAGAACCCTTGAATTTGATCGGCATGTAAATCAATACATAATACTCTATGTGCACCAGCAGCTTGTAAAAGATCAGCAATCAATTTAGCCGATATAGGTTGACGTGCTGCTGCTTTACGGTCTTGTCTAGAGTATCCATAGTAAGGCATAATAACGTTAATTGTTTTTGCAGATGCTCTCTTTAATGCATCAATCATAATTAATAATTCGAAATAATTATCGTTAACAGGTTTATTTGTTGATTGAACTACAAACACTTGGTGTCCACGTACAGTTTCATCGATATTAATAGAAACTTCACCATCTGCGAATCTTTGAACTTTACATTCAGATAGAGGAATCCCTACATAATCCGCAATTTCTTTCGCTAATTCTTGATTTGAACTTAAACTAAATAATTTAATTTTTTTACCATGTACTGTTGCCATTATCTTTTATCTCCTATATTATATTCTTTACTAATTTTTTTATATCTTCTGGTGTCATGTTATAAGCTTTTAATAGGTCACTGTATTTTCCTACTTGACCAAATTCATCTTGAACACCAATGCTTTCTAAGTGCATTGGATATTTTCTACACAACATTTCTGCAACCGCAGAATATAATCCCCCAATAACGTTATGATTTTCACATGTAATTGCTTTGTTTGTTTTCTTTACAGAAGCAAGAATTGTTTCTTCATCTAATGGTTTAATTGTATTAACGCTAATAACCTCAGCACTAATCCCTTCTTTTTCTAACTCTTCGGCAGCAACTAATGATTCATACACCATTGTTCCTGTAGCAATAATTGTAACATCTTTACCTTTTTTTACAACATCTGCTTTTCCAAGTTTAAATTCATAATCTTCTTTGTATACATCAGGTCTTGTTTTTCTTGGAATTCTTACATAAACTGGCCCATCATACTCAATTAATTGAGGTAACGCTTGAGCAAGTTGGTTTGCGTCTGTCGCATCATAAATCAACATTGTTGGTATTGCTCTTAAAACTGATACATCTTCAAAACTCATATGTGTTCCACCATTAAGTTCAGCAGTAATACCAGGGTCAGTACCAATAATAATTACTTTTTGTTTTGCATATGCAATAGAAACTGCAATTTGATCACAAATTCTTCTGCTCGCAAAAGGTGTAAATGTTACAATAAAAGGAATCATTCCATATGCAGAAAGCCCAGCAGCAACACTTGCCATGTTAGCTTCCGAAATTCCGGCATTAAAACAGCGATCTTGGAACTTTTCATATAAAGGGAATGTTCCATTAGGTTTTGCTAAATCGGCGTCTAAAACGCAAATTCTAGGGTCTTTTTCCATTAATTCAGTTAAGGTCTTACATAAAGCTTGTCTAAATTCCATTTCCTCAACCTCCTACTTCAATCCTTTAATTGCTTCTTCTAAAGCTTCTTTAGAGATTGGCATACTATGACAATTTGGTCCAGCTTTTTCAGCAAACTCTACACCTTTTCCTTTAGTTGTATTTAATACAATCATATGAGGCGCACCTTTTACTGTTTTTGCTTTCTCAATTGTTTCACAAATTAAATCTATATTATGACCATCTATTGAATATGTATCAAATCCAAAACTTTTGAATTTATCAACCATATTTCCAGAGTCATTAATTTCTTCTAAATATCCATCAAGTTGCATACGGTTGTAATCTAAGAAAACAATTAAGTTATCTAACTTTTTATGAGAAGCGAAGAATGCCCCTTCCCAAATTTGTCCTTCTTGAGATTCCCCATCACCAATAATCGCGTAAATTGTTGCGTTATCTTTTTTAATTTTAGATCCAACAGCAAGCCCAATAGCACAAGATAATCCTTGCCCTAAAGAACCAGTTGTCATATCCACACCTGGAGTTTTATTCATATCACAGTGTGATGGAAGGTTAGTTCCGTATTTATTTAATGTATATAATTCTTTTTCTTCAAAATATCCTTTATGACATAAAGTTGCATATACTCCCGGACCTGCATGCCCTTTTGAAACAACTAATCTATCACGCCCTTCTTTTTTAGGGTTTTTAGGATCAATATTCATTTCTTTATAATATAATGCTGTTAAAACATCAACAATTGATAAACTACCACCAATATGTCCTGCACCAATTGATTCAATACATTTAACATTTAAAATTCTTATCTCTTTAGCAATTTGTTCTAAATTATTCATAAGTCCTCCTATTGAATAGGTACTACTGCGAAGAATTCTAAATCTTCATCACTATTATTAATTAAACTGTGTGAATGTCCCTTTGGACAATAATGGCAATCCCCTTCAACAACACTTTCTTCTGTATCATTATATAATACTTTCCCTTTTCCCTTTAATACATAGATAATTTCACAACTTGTTTCATGTTTATGCATTCCAATTGATGCACCAGGAACAAGCTTCCCTAAAAAAATTTTATTACCAGCATCGTCTATAAACATATTTGCTGATAATTCTTTTTCTCCACCATTAAAATTAACCATGGTTTTAATAGGTAGTTTCTCTAATTCGATTTTCATTGTTTTACCTCGCCAAGTATATTCACCCTTATTATATCATATTTTTAAAAAGTTGTCTTTTTAATTAATATAACATTTCTTTGAAAACGTATACTTTAAAAAAACAACTTAGATTTAATAGATGATTTTTTCCTATTTAGAAACCTTATTTTAACCCATTTATAAACTCTTCGAGCAGTCTAGAAGACACTAATACAGCCTCTTCACAACGTCTTTCTGGTGTCTTATATTTTGAAGCAATAGCCGAACAATCAATAGATTCACAAGCTAAACCATTTTTAAATACTTCTACAAATCTAGCACAAACATCTCTAAAATCAGGACGTGTTTTATATAACTTACCTAAAATAGCAATTGATGCAGCAAGGCAACCACATAAACTTCCACATCCCATTCCGCCACCAAAACCAATAACTAAGTCAGCATCTTCTTCTTTTAGACCTAAATTATATACTTCATTACCAGCAAGCAAAATTGCTTCAGCACAGTTTTTTCCACATTCATTATAATATTTTCTTGCAAGTTCTTGTAACATTTTATTTATCTCCTTTATTTTAACTTATATATTTCCTCAACAGCAAGTCTTGTTTTTGCTACAACATCTTTAACATTTTTTGGGCAACAATAATAACGCATTTTTTCATCACCAATACAAATTACATCAGATATTTCATACCAATAAAAGTCTGAATATAAACTATATGATGTTTTAGGGTGGTGAACATAATTTAATTTATCATCACACCCAGTTAAAACAAAACCATTAATATCATGTTTTAAAATGCCTTCTCCCACATAATAAATACATTTAAAGTCTTTCATTATATATATATCTACCTCAATATTTAATGAATAAATGTTGTTTTCAAGTTCTTGTTTAACACACTCTCTTTGCCATTTATACCAGTCCGGAATATGAGTAAAGGTCTTTTTTCCATCTATCGCCTTCAATGCTCCTTTTGTGGTAAGTTCATGACGTTTTCCACATTTTTCACATGTTATATATATTCCTTCCCCTTTCATATGGCCTTCTTCCGCACATGATGAACACTTATATAAAACCCTATTTAAATAATCTGCTCTAAAATTTTCTTTTATTTCAACTCCATTTTTTTGTTGATCAATAAAGTTATCAAAATTAAATTCTTGTCTTAAAATTTCATTTAATTCGCTAACTGATTTTTCAACAATATCTTGTTTTGATAAAACATATTTCATCGTAGCAGAAATTTTGGTTTTACGAATTTGTAATCCATTATATAATGGATCTCTTAAAAACGCTCCTTTTGTTTTAATTACTACTACCGGAATCTTTAATAATTTTAAAAACTTCCCGAGTTGATCAGGTAAAGGTGTTGCTGTTCCATCAAAAGAATAACTTGCCTCTGGATATAAAAGAATTGAATTACGATATTTTTTTACCACATACATCATATCTCTTACCAAATTAACATCATTAATAAACTTTTTAGTCGGAATACAACCAATTAAACGCATTAACAGCTCTTTTCCAACAAAACCATCATCTGTACAGACAATATTATATCTTCTAGGATAAAGTAATTTTGAGGCTATTTTTAGATCAATAAAACTAGAGTGATTCATTAATATCAAACAAGGTTCTTTCTTTGATAGTTTTTCCATATCAATTTTTTGATAAGAAAACTTAACCTTCATCAAATCTATAATTGATAAAATGCGAATCAACGTTCTAAACAGCCACATTGATCTACCAGGTTTTTTATGTTTTTTAGAAGGTAACTTTAATACCTCTTCATAAGTTTTATTTTTAATTTTTATTTTCATTGTTATCTCCCAAAATATAATTCACATATATTATACCATATATTTATTTTAAAAACTTTAAAAAATAAAAACATTAGCTAAATATTATTAACTAATGTTTTATTTGTTATAAAACCATAATTATTAATTCACAAACTAAAACCACAACACTTGTTACAACAGCAACCAATGTTAAACCTTTATTTTTTAAGGCTAATAAACATGCGGCTAAAAGCCCAATTACAGCACTTATTAAATGTCCTGTTACATATAATGCTGCTGGGAAAGTCATTGCCATTAGAACAGTATAAGGTATATAATAAAGAAAGGACTTAATAAAATTGTTTTTAATTTTTTCTTTTATTACAACAAATGGTATCGCTCTAATTAAATATGTTGAACCAGCCATTATTATTAGATATATAAAGAATTCTTTAATTTGCATGCTCATTACCTTCCTTTCTTGGGAAAATAATTGCGCCTAAGATTGCAGCTACAACTGCACATACACTTACCTGTAAGCCGCTAGAAATAGTTTTAAATACCGGAATATAATAAAAACATGCACTTAATAATCCAGAAAGTAGTACAACAATTGTTGTTTTCCAATCTTTTTTACATACAGGTACAATAATCGCTACAAACATTGCGTATATAGCAATACACAAAGCATTCATAATTATTTCAGGGAAAACATTACCAAGAATAGCTCCTAAAAATGTTCCAAGTGCCCATCCAATATATGGACAAACTCCCAATCCAAAGAAGAAAGAACGCTTAATTTCCTCTTTAGAAATCGCCACAGCAAATATCTCATCGGTAATAAAAAATCCAAGCAACCACTTAAAAACACCCTTAAACTTTGAATCTAACTTCTGTGATAAAGATATCGACATAAAAGCATATCTAACATTTATTGTTAACTGAGAAACAAGCATCTCAATATACGCACCCGGCATAACCATTACTCCGATTCCAGCAAGTTGCCCTGCCGATGTTAAAGTCGTCATAGAAACAAGTAATGCTTGCCACCAATTAAACCCTAAACTAACCGCCATTATTCCAAAAGTAAATGAAACAGATAAATAACCAAGTCCAATCGGAATCCCACTTTTTAATCCTTCAATAAATTCACTTTTTTTCATCCTGCAAAACACCTCTTCTATTTAAAGCTTATTTTGTTCTTTTAAATACTCCTCTAATACTAAAGCCGCCGAATATACAATCTTCCCACACGGTCTTTTTTGATAATATTCAGCACTTCTTTTTTCTGGAATGCCTCCAATTTCTACATCAAGTGAAGCTTTTTCTAACAACTCTTTACAATTTATAGTACCCCACTTTTTTTCAAATCTATTAATTACTTCACGAGTTTTTTCATATATATAAAGTTTATTTTCTTCTGTAAAACAATCGCTTGAAAAAACAAGACCAATTATTATCGCTAAAGCATTAATCGCTCCACAAGTTAAACGAAGTCTACTAAGTCCTCCACCAAGCGGAAGAGTTAGTTTTAATAAATCTTCTTTTTCAATATTTGTTAAATCGCAAAAAGCTAAAACAACCGCTTGAGAACAAGCATATCCATCTATAAAATACTTTTCAGCAAGTTTCGCTCTAGTCATAATACCACTTCCTTTGGTATAAATTATACCACTTTTTTACATTTTTGTTTAAAATAAAGTAAAAAAGCCACAAAGTTTGTGGCTTCATTAATTATTTGATATTCTTAAAAAACATATTATTCGCATCTTTTAAAAAGAAATTAGCTACATCCTGTTTATTGATTAAAATTTCTTTCAATGACAAATAAGATCTTGGAACACTAACAATTACTTTATTTGACTTACTGTGATAATACATATTAACAATCTCTATATCTTTACCTGTTTTTTCATAGTACTTTTTAGCAAGCAACCAGAATCCAGCAAAATATTCTTTCAATATTTCGTGGTATCCATCACTTGAATTTTCTGGATAAATTAAAATACTAGTTCCTCTTTCCAATTCTTCAATACTTATTTTAATTGTTTTGCTGAGCCTATTATCTGGAAAAGAAGCTATAATCTGCATTCCCTTATAAAACAAAGCCATTATCGGAGTAAGAATTGTAGCAAGCAAAAAAGATAATGTTTTTGAAAATTTTTTCTTTTTATGAAAATATATATGATTTAGATATTTCCAACGCAATTTATTGCCACTACACATCTCAAACGTACCCCACATTCTCATATTTACAGGGAAATATAGTTCATAAGTAGCAGGTCCACTAGCAGCACTATGATTACTTATATATATACATGGTTTTTGAGGTTTTTCTCCTAAATATTCAATTTTAGGTTTTCTTTTAAAAATTCTAACTATTTTTTTTACAAAACGAAAGAATGGTTTGCGATTGTTTTTCATTTTTTTATTCATAATTATCACCTATACTTGAATTATATCATAAAAAAGTCATCACAAACAAATTATTTTATAATTTTCAATATTTTTTGAACAGTTTCCTCTACCCCATCACTGGCATTAACACAAGCTGCATAATTATGTACATCATTCCATTTTGCTAGAGCAATGCTTTCATAATATTTTGCGCGAGCATCATCCGATTCTTTCATATGCTTTTTAGCTGATGATTCATCATCGCCATATACATTCATAATGTTTTTAATTTTAACTTCTTCATCCGCATAAATAAATATATTTAATACCTCATATTTACCTTTCAAGAAATAATCAGCCGCTCGACCAACTATTACACAACTACCTTCGTTTGCGATTTTCTCAAGAATATTTCTTTGCGCATCAAGAATCATATTTGTATTGTTTTTAGATAAAAACATATCATAAGTAATCGCTTGTTTAGTTTGCCCTTCTAAAACATATTGTTCAGATAAACCACATTCTTCAGCTGCTAAAGCAATGATTTCTTTAGAATAAAAAGGTATGTTCAACTTTTCAGCAAGCAACACTCCAACTTGTTTTCCAAGAGTTCCATGTTCTCTAGCTATAGTTATAATAACTCCTGGTTTAGATGGCTTAATATATACTTTTTCTAATTTTTCTCTTCGTTCTTCTTGGTCAGGAATCTTTACTTTATTTATATTTTTAAAATATACTATTGTTATAGTTAATACAACCACAAAAGAACATAAATCAGCGATTGGAGAAGCATATAATAAACCTATTATCCCACTTCCTGCTTCTTTACTTTCGAATATACTTGGAATAATGACAACTAAAGGCAAAAATACCACAATATCTCTAATTAAAGAACTAATCATCGCGAAAAGCGGTTTACCAACTGATTGGAAGAAAATAGATGACATTTTAATTAAACATGTTACCGAAGATAAAGCTAGGAATATTCTAAATAGCTTTCTTCCATATTCCATATATATTTCTTTTTCTGTTCCTCCATCTCCAAATGGTAAAATAAAGGCATCCGGATATATCTCATTAACAAGAGTAAACGACAAAGATACAATTAATGTTACCAGCAAGATATATTTATAAGTA
This sequence comes from Bacilli bacterium, assembly GCA_017463365.1. Classification (GTDB taxonomy): domain Bacteria; phylum Bacillota_I; class Bacilli_A; order ML615J-28; family CAG-313; genus HGM10611. The sequence goes on along the minus strand of JAFTPH010000051.1, from coordinate 22,962 downwards.
GCTTTTACTCGGTCAAATCTTCCAGAACCTATATTATATCCAATTATTGGTTGTCCTCCTAGAACAACTCCAACCACTATATTTATTAACACTGTAAATACTTTTGTTTCAATAGATATTATTGATATTGGAATATCTGGACCATATTTACTTAATTCTCCGTATTTGAATAACATCATATTACAAGCTAAAGAAATAACAAGAATAGATATTTGGGTAATAAATGAACTAATTCCTAATACAGCCGCTTCTTTAAATACTTTAAACTGAGGAATAAACGACTTTAATTTAAGTTTAAAAGTCTTTGTTTTAAAGAAATATGCAGCACTTATTATAAAAGAGATAACTTGTCCTATTACCGTAGCCCATGCAGCTCCAGCAATCCCCATATCTAATCCATATATGAAGATAGGGTCTAATATAATGTTAATAACCGCTCCTGCCGCTAAACAAATCATTGAATATATGGGTGACCCATCACTTCGAATAACGGGAGACATCATGTTTTGTAACATATATGCCGGGAAAAAGATTGCTAAAATCGTTAAATAATCGCTACTCAATCCTAATGTTTGAGAACTTGCTCCAAACAAAATTAGTAGTGGTTCTTTAAAAACCAAAGCAACAACCATTAATATAATTGATACAACAAACGTAAGAGTTATTCCAGAACCTATTGCTTTATTTGCTTTTTCAATTGTGTTTCTTCCTTGACAAATTGATAGATGCGCTGCACATCCATCTCCAAACCACCAAGCAAAAGCATTAGTGACAATCAAAATAGGAAATACAATACCGGTTGCGGCATTACCTAAATATCCAAGTTCAGAGTTTCCAACAAAAATCTGATCGACAATATTATATAACGCAGATATTAATAAAGATATTACGCAAGGAACAGCAAATTTTACAAGCAACTTTCCAATTTTCTCAACACCTAAATAATTATTTTGTTGACTAATTTCCATTTTCATTACCCTTTCTAACCTTAAAAAAAAGCGTAAATTCAAGCCTTTCGAATTATACGCTTAACGCTTAATTATATTTTAACATAATTTCATTATTTTTTCAACCTAAATTTATTGAAAAATTCACGCAACTTTTTATGAATATACATAAAATTTATCTAAACTATTAAATAATTCAATATATTCGGGCAAATTATATTTATTAATTTTTGTCTTACTAGTTCCAATTCTCCCAAGCCATAATTCATCCCATTCAAACCACTCTTCTTGTAAAAAATACCCTGCATAACGCAAGGTATTTAATCTTCCTTTGGAATTTCTTTTTTCAGTGTTACCCTCACACTGTATCATCAATTGGGATTTCTTTTTGTGGCGCTACCCTCGCACCATTTCTTCACTAATATTATATTATTTTTAAAAATTTAATTAAGATATTTTTTACTTTTGTTATATAAAATACTCATTTGAGATATAGCAATTTCATTTAATTTAACTATCCTACTAGCTTGATCCAATCCTTCTTTAATCAATACTGAATTTATATTTTCAAGATTAGATAAACAAATCAACTCATTTATTGACGCAAAATCTCTAATATTCCCTTTTTTATTAGGATTTTGCTCCTTCCATTGTTTAGCTGTAATACCAAATAAAGCCATATTCAAAATATCTGCTTCACTTGCATATACTTTATTAATTTCTTCCTTTAGCAATATTTTAGGAATTATATATTGATTAATTGCATTTGTATGAATAGAGTAATTAATTTTAGTTAATTCTCTTTTGACGCTCCATCCCAGTTTATTATCTTCTTCTTTCTTTAATCTTTGATATTCTCTTACTAAGTATACTTTAAACTCTGCACTTATCCACATACCAAATTCCAAAGCAATGTCTTTATGTGCATATGTACCACCATATCTACCAGGCTTGGCCTGAAGACTTATTGCATTTGTTTTTTCAACAAATTCTTTTACACTTATCTTAAAATTATTTAGACCAGATTTACTTTTAATTATGGCGAATTCGCCATAATTAAAATTTGAATTGTATAAAGACTCCCAAACGCCTATATATTCTAATGTGTTTCTATTTCTTAACCAATCCGTAATAAAGAAATCCCCATCTTTGGCTTTTATCATATCTGTTATACAAATATAATCTTCAGTTTCAACTTTTATAATGTTTATCTCAGTATCCTTAACAATAATTTTACTCATTGATAACCTCCACTAGTCTTACTCCATTAAGAATAACATCAAGTTCCGTATCCAATGCATTGGCATATTTCACTAAAAAGAAAATAGTTGGTGAATTACTCATATTTTCAAATCTAGTTATTTGTTGACGCATTACACCCATTTTATCAGCAATTTCTTGTTGAGTGAATCCAAGCTTTTCTCTTAAAAAAACAAATTGCATAACAATTTTCGCTCTAAGCCATTTTTCTTGTTGCTCAATTGACATTTCTTTCAACTCTTTATTATTATAAATTCGTGCTATTTTATCTAACTTTTTCATTTTACACCTCATATTTATTATATCAAATAGTATACAACTTTGCACATTTTTGTATCTTTTTTTGTGTGATTTTCTTACTAACTTTATCTGTTATAAATTAAATTTAAACTTTATATGAATAATCTTCATTAATATTACAATCAAAAACCGCCTTACCTTTCAGTAAAGCGGACACGGGTAATGTTGGTGGATCTGACCCGTTACGGACGATACCTATGTCCAGAACCTTGAAAATACAGTAAAATCCCGAAAAGTTCTATTTTTCGGGATCATTAAATTATTATAACGTTATGTATTTTAAAAAATGTATATTTTAAACACTTCCTATGATAAGTCATAAATTCAGTCTTTTTTATCTATCAAAAGTAATTGTTGTAATTTATCAAAATATAGTCTTTCATTTTCGGTTGGATTTGTTAAAATTCTTTTACTAAATTCATTATATTCTTTTCTAGCATGTTCTAATGTTTCTATATGGGATACACTACCATTCCCTGTTAATATATCCTGTCTACTCATTTTAAGAAAATAGTCAAGTTGTTCAATCCAATCATTCATTGTCATTGGTTTTTCTTCTTTTGCCATAAGTTCAGCAAAATCTAAATAAAGTGAAACAATTCTATTTAGAGTGTCAAGTTCATCTTTTGATAAATAGTTTTTAGCGATTTCTGTATCTTCAACAATCGGATAATCGCCATCAAAAGTTGTTAATCCTATAAAGTCTTTTTCGGCATTTGCTCTTTCAACAATGATTTCTGCTGCTGTATGACCATGTGTTGCCCAGTGCATTTTATTTCGAACAGTTTTAAAAAACTTTTGTGATAATTCATTTTTAGGATCATAATCAATTGATGTTGCAAATATATCAAGAACTTGTCGCCAAAATACTCGTTCACTAGATCTAATATCTCTAATTCTTGCAAGCAATTCTTTAAAATATCTTCCACCACCTGCACGTTTTAATAGATCATCGTTTATAGCAAATCCTTTAACCATATATTCGTTTAACGTATTTGTTGCCCATTTTCTAAAATTAGTACCAATGTTACTTCTAACTCTATAGCCAATAGCAATAATCATCTCAAGATTATAATATTTTACATTATAATTTTTACCATCTGAAGCAGTTGTTCGGAAATTCCGAACAACTGAACTTTCATCTAATTCTTGTTCTTCTAATATATGTTTTATATGTTCACTAATATTAGATTTACTTGATTGATATAATTCAACAAGTTGTTCTTGTGATAACCAAACAGTATCTTCATAAAATTTAACTTCTAATTTTGTATTGCCATCTGGAGTATTATATATATAATGATTTGACCATATTGTTTTTCCATAATATTCACCTACTCATTAATAACATCTATTAACTTTAATTTTAGATTACGTTTAGTACGAAATTCCATTCCTTTATCAAATGCTGAATTCGGATGATTAATAAAATCTTCTTCAAGTTTTATCTCTTCATCAATTTGATATAAGTAAACAGGATATTTAATTCCATCATGACTAACTTTACCTTCATTAATAGATATATGTGATGGTTTACTTCCAAATGCAATCGCAAGTTCTTTAAATGGTGTAAAATCAAATCCTTCTTTTAATGTATCTATCTTATACGGAGATCCGTGATAATATATATCATCATCCGGTTTAGATAAAGTTAATACTTTATTAGGATATTGTACACCACCACCTAAACAATGCCATTCATTCTCACTACAAACACGCATAAATTCATCCATTACTTCAAATGGGTTTGTACTAGGAGGTACTAATACATCAGCTCTTAATCTATATTTAACATCTTTAGAATCATCACGACCTTTGCCATTAAGTTTAAAAGGCATTTTTTTATCATCAATACTTTTCTTTAAAAAAAGACGAATTGCAGTAGACAAATCTATCCCTAATTCATTAAAAAGTTTTACAGCTTCTTCTTTTAATTCGTCATCAATTCTAATTTGTATATAACTCATAATACACCTCCATTGCATTTATATTATATCATAATGTCACTACGTTGTCAATACAAAAATTATATAAAAAAGAAACCCGCCTTACTTTAAAGTCAAAGCGGACATGGCTATTGTTGCCTAACTGCTACGATATCTATCTTTTATATAGGTGTGTGGGACGATAAGTCACTTATTTAATCATCGTTCTTTGATGAATGATAGTTATATTCATATTTATCTAAATTGTATCCCTTTATTGTTTGATATTTAATATTAAATTCATCATCAACAATTTTAAAACTAATTGAGTCTTTTAATATTTCTTCTAGATAATTATATTCACTATATTCACCAATTGAAGCTAACACAAGTGCATTTCTGAAATATTTCGCATGCTTGTCAATGAACTCCCTATTAACCTTAAACCCTAAATTTTTTAAGAAGTAATATAAGAATAAAGTAACAACCCTAGTATTTCCTTCTCTAAAAGAGTGAACCTGCCAAATGGATGATATTATTCTAACAATCTTATTAATCATTTCATTTTTTGATAAGACTTTCCACTCTGTAGAATTAATATCTTTTTGTATTTTAGTTAAATCATCATTAATTTTGTTATGATCCGAATATGTGACTGATAGTCCATTTAGGATTGGTTCAGTCTTAAAAATATTTATTACTCTTTTCTCTCCTGCCCACTCATAAACATTTTCAAATAGAATTTTATGTATAAGAAATATATCATTGACTTTGCTAATTTCAACTTTTGATTTTAACAACTTGATTATACCTAAATTAACCATTGTAGTTTCATAATCATCCAACTTATGCTGTTCTTTAATATTTGAAATATTCTTCAGTACGTTTGTATCATCATATACATATGGATCTTTACTCATTTATAAAACTCCTTTTTATCGCAAATACAGCAGTTTCATAGTCAATTTGACCACTTGAATATAAGTTTAAAATGTTTTTGTTCTTTTCACTTACTTTTCCATTTCCAGCGGTTGATTCTATAATCATAGCAAGATTAGTGTATTCTTCGTTATTATTTTTAGGCAGTTCTATTTCAAACGGAAAACCTCCTCTTAATATAACCTGATTTAAAAACATTGATACTGCGTACGAAGTATTAACACCTAATCTTTTAAAAATATTTTCTGACTGAACTTTTACATCAGGTTCTATTCTAATATGAATCAATTCAGTTTTATTTAATGATTTATTCATTTTAAACACCTCACACTATTATTGTATCACATTTGATATACATTATGCAAGTTATTTATCTATTTTTTAAAAATATTGTTTTATATAATTATTTTAAATTCAAATCCCATTAGTTGAAGAAAACAATAAATATCTCTAGAAAATAAAAAAATTGCTCCAAATATGGAACAAAGTCTTTAAGTTAGGCTTTAAAACCTATATATTTGAACTATAAATCTAATGACTAATAGACACATTCTAATGGTGGACTAGACCCGTATCGGACGATACCCGTGTCCGCAACCTTAAAAATATAGTAAAATCCCGAAAAAATTTTATTTTTCGGGATAATTAAATTATTAAAACGTGATTACTTCAGCAATGCATGGGAAATTAAAAAAATAAAATACACATAACAAAAATATATTTTTCAAATGACTATTATTCTGAACTTTCAACAAGATTAATTTTCATAATTATTGAACTAATGTATAGGTTCTAATTCTTTTATTAACCATATTAGGTTTTAAATAACCATTTTCACATAATTCTATACACCAATTAATAATCGTTCTATTTGATACATTAAATATAGGTGCGATATCAATAGGAGAAAACACTAGTATTTGTTCTTCTTTTAAATACTTAAGTAAATTTTTAGCTTTTATAGACAATTGATTAAACCTTAGCTTTTCATCATCATATACTGAAGAAGTTGCAATTTTTAAAACTTTTTCAGAATATATACTAAATACTTTCACAAAATAATTTATCCATATTTCAGGATGTGGTGGATTATCTCTACCTTCATAATAAAGTATAGGTAAACCCATTTGTAATGATGCATAATATTCTTCTAAATCATAAGAAAAATATTCTTCTAATGATCCAATTTCTTTAAAACCATATCCATAATATGAAAGAATATAGTTCGACATAATTCTTGCGGTTCTTCCATTTCCGTCTTCAAATGGATGAATAGTTACTAATTGATAATGAAAAATAGCAGCTTTAATAATAGGATGATCATCAGAATTATTTATATAGTCTTCCAGTTCTTTCAAAAGAATAGGAACATCGATATATTCTGGTGGTATATATTCTGGTCTACCAGTTTTACTATCATATACTGCAAATAAAACACCTGGCGGCATATGTCCTCTTAATCCTATCTTACTTTTATCTTCTCCTAATACTATTTGTTTTTGAACTTTTAATAATAAATCTATAGAAAAAGGAGTGTTGATTTCTAATTCTTTAGATAAAAGTTCTAATGCTAGATAATAATTTCTTATCTCTTGTTCTGGTTTTAGAAAATGCCTATTTTTACTTTCAATAGCTTTTTCTGCTTGTTCATACGAAAGAGGATTACCTTCTATAGCATTTGAAGCATAAGAACTTCTTTTTCTAGTGTTTTTTCTAAATTTATTAGATAACTCAACAGGTACCTTTGTATTCTCTAAAATTGTTTTATTTTGCTCAATTTTAATTAAAGAATTTAATAATTCATTATTTAATGTAATTTTAATCATAATATCACCCAAATATATTATATCACAATTTCACTATTTTTTCATTATTTTTTCACTATTTTTTTAAAAAACTAATTATGAAACTCATATTAAGCAATCCTATATATATAAATTTTAATCAGAACCTTCATTTCTATTATCATAATACTCAACTTCAAATTTTATATTATTTAGATTAAAAAAATTAATTAATTCTTTTTCCTCATTTCTTTCAAGAACTATATCTAATACTATTGTATTTTTACAATTCTCAAAAATTTTAATTGTATAAAAGTAAGAATATCCAGAACCAGGAATTCCTGTATATTGAGGAATTTTTAGTTCTATTTTATCTATTTTATCAATATCAACTTTTTGAATCTTTTTATTATTTTTTACACAAATATATTGATTATTAATTTCTATGCTCTTAAATAGATATTTATATACCTTTGTTTTCATTAATTTATTAATGTATGAATAAGCTTTTATACCAATAATAAATTTTTCTTTACCAAATTCTAATACTGTTACTCTTTTATCATTAAAATCTTCTTTATATATGTTTAACTCATCAAATTTAATAGAATAGCATCCTAAATCACAATGTTCATTGATAAAACCTTTAACAATATCAGTAGTAATTCTAATTTCATTTCCATATCTGAAAATACATATATCATGATTATTAAATAGTAAATTTGTAGAATCGAAGCATTTAGTAATTAAATATTCATCAGAGATACTGTAATAATTTCTAATTGGTTCGCAAGCTTTTCTTAGAAATTCTTTTCTCATTTGAGGAAGGTTATATTCCACTTTACTTATTAAGATACCAAAAGTAAACATAGTAGTAAACATACTAACTATTAAACCTAACATTCCTAATAATACACATCCAATACCACGTAAAACCTTTAAAAATGAATGAGTTGGAATAGGAATTAGTTTTATAAAAAATATAAACATTGCAAAACAAGCAATAAAAAATACAATACCACAAATTGATAATGCTTTTATTAATCTTCTACTTCTTACTATTTTCTTTTGTTCATCTTTACCTAAAGAGGCAAGACGTTCTTTATCAGCAATTTTTTGTACTTTATTAATATTTTTATACTTAAAATATTTCATCTTAACCTCCTATATCGTTATATTTTATAAATTTGTAATTGCTTCTAAAATAATCCCCAATACTTCAAAAGGATTAATTTCCCATGATTGCTTGAAATGATTTTTAATAAAAGCACTCAAACAACCACCATTTCTGCTTTTTAACACCTTTCCTACTTCTTCAATTACTTTTAAATTATATAACACTATTTTATCATCATCTTTAAATTCTTTAATTCCATTTTCAGAATCTACATCTTTTATTATGTTAGAAATTATTTTATTAATAAGATCTACAGATTGACCATATAATAACGCAATTTGGTTCAAATCAAGATATGCACTTTTTTTATTTATATATACTGTTATTTCTATACCCTCTAAAGAAATATATTTTAATTTTTGATATTTTGTTTTTTTCATTTAATTCTCCCTAATATATAAATTTATATATACTACGCCTATGAATTTTCATAATTAATAATCTTTTTTAAAATAGCACTCAATTAAATGCTGTACTTAATTATATTATATATACCAAATATTTACTACAAATTTAAAAAACCGCCTTACTTTAAAGTCAAGGCGGACACGGGTAATGTTGGTGGATCTGATGCGAGTTAAACTCGTGTCAAATATTATAATTAAAGCCCTATGAATACTGCTAACATCAAGAAAGCAATAGATATCGCCATTAAAATAAGTTGGAATAATATTGTTTTCTTAAACCATTCTGCGAAACTTACATTAGCAAGACCTAATCCTACTAATAACGTACCACATGTAGGATATAAAACATTAGTATATCCATCAGCAAATAAGTAAGTTAAAATAATAACTGTTTTACTAATTCCATCTATTGGAGCAAGAGTTAACATTGGAATAATTAAAACTGCTTTAGCAGAAGCACTAGGAATAAAGAATTCAATAATAAGTACGAATACATACAAGATTATTACTGCTAAATATGGAGATATATTTGTTACAGAATTATAGAAATAATAGAAGATAGTATGTAATATATTTCCTTCTTGTGCAATATATGTAATACCAAACGCAATCATAATAATTAATATTGATGGAAGAACATCTTTTACTCCTTCTAAGAAACTTTTACCAAGTTTTTTGTAAGATCCAAGTAATTTTCTACCAATAATAACAGTACCAACAATAAAAGCTACTGCCATAAATACCATCGCAAGCGATCTAAGTGATTTAATTGATGTTGTTATAATTACTGATAAAAGGGCTATTGAGAATAAAGCAATTATCATTTTAGCTTTCTTTACATCCTCTTTATGTTCTTCATCTGTTACCATAACAAATTCTTGTGCATCAAATTTTTCTAAAGCTCTCTTTTCATCTTTTTTGGCTAAAAACGTTAAAAATAACGAAGTAATGACATACATAACACCAAAAATAATACATCTATACCAAAGTCCATCCACAACACTAACTCCAGCAGCAAGCGATGCTGTTCCAATTGTTAATGGATTAGTGATTGCTGTAGTAAAACCTACTCCTGATGCTATTAAAATAAGTGAGATTGCGGTAAAACTTGACCAATTTAATACTGTACATAGCATCGCAAAAACAGGATATAGAATGAGTAGTTGTTCTTGTAGACCAAATACAGCAGATAAAACCATAATTACTGCCGTTATAGCCCATATTGCCACAAAACGTTTAGATTTAAGCTTTTCCATAATTACTCTTACTAAAGAAACAAGTCCTCCGCTTTTTTCTAATACTTTGAAAGTTCCTCCAAGCACTAATAGTAAAACAATAATCATTATCATATTCGCACTATTACTACCAAATAATAAAGCTTCAATTGGAGAAGTCAGCCAACGATAGAACGGAATACGAGATGTATTTTCATCTCTTGTTAGTTCACGATAAGAATCTATCACGATTTGTTTATTTAAAGCCTCATCTGTTGTATATTGGTAAAATGGTTGGTCAATTTTAGAGGCATCAGTTGTATATATAGTGTATTTACCGGCAGGTATTATATATGTTAATACCCCTACCACAATTAACACTAAAACTAATATAGAAATAACTGTGATAAAACTTTTAAGCCCAATTTTTACTTTTACATTTAATTTGTCGGATTTATTCATATGTATCTCCTTTATAATAGTCATATACATCTGCACAAGCAGCTTTCCATTTTTCATCATAAAGATTATGTATTTCTTCTGAAGCTAAAGTCCATTTAATTAAATATTGTTTTGGATCATCAGGAATAATCATATAATAATTATTACCCGAATAAAACTCTAAATATCCTCTTGTAGAAAGGGTAAGAGAATATACTGTTTTAGCATCAAAATCAAAATCAACATTTTCCCCATTAAGCATTCCTTTAAAATATAATCCTCTATTTGTAAGTATCACTTTACCAATCGATAAAGTTTCTCTACTTTTAGACTCTTTTCTTAATTTATCAAGCTTTAAAGTGCAGATTGATCCAGTCAATGACAATTCAAAATCATCTTGAATAATTTCTTTTGTTACACATCTACGTTGCCACTTATACCATTCATCAATGTCTTTTGGTATATTATTATACTTAATACCCTCTAAATCGTAATATTCATTTACTCTTATCTTTAACCCACAATGTTTACAAATTATCGTATCACCTTCAACGAATAAACCATCTTCTTTTTTACAATCAGGACATTTGTACAATATTTTATCAATGCCGAAAGCATTTGGTTTTTTACCAATATATTTGTTTCTGGCAACTTTATTATATTCAAAATCGTTATATCTAATTTTCTCTAATAGTATATTATATATTTGTTCCTCACTAAACTCTTCTAACATACTAGGAGTAAAAACTAAACTAAAATCAATGCCAATATATCCTTTTTTACGATCTTTAGAATAACGATTAGTAGCTAGATATGCCCCCTTAGATGTTGAAACAACAATATTTGCTTTACTTCTTTTAATGAATTGAACGGTTGCGGGATTAATAGGATGTGTACTTCCACTTGTTGATTGAATCCCCTCTGGAAAAATACCAACTGTCCCATTACGTTTTAGAACTTTCAAAATATTTTTCATACAAACAATATCTGGTTGATATAGATATTTAGAAATAACACCTAATTTAATAAATAAGTTATATAAACCTTTTTTAATAATATTTTGATATCCACATACAATATTGATATTACTATTTTTAAACCCATAAATCATATATATAAATTCAAGTCTTGATGCATGTGAAGCTAGTAAAATAGTAGGCTCATTCTTAATAGATTTAGGGTCATAATTATATTTAAATTTTACTTTATATAATTTATTAAGAAACCCTAATACACACATTGTTATAAACATTAAAAAGCGATTTGGTTTTTTTATTTTTCTACTTATAAGTTTTGTTTTTAAATCTTTTTTCACGATTTTTCTGTTTCCTTTAATCATACATTTATAATATTATATCATAAAAATTATTTTTTTACCATAAATTAAAAAAACCACCTTACCTTTAAAGTAAAGTGGTATGTATACTATTGGTAGATCTACTACAATATTTATCCTTTTTATTAAAATTACAAGTAAATCCCGGTTTCTATATAAAAACCGGGAATTCTAATTATTAAAATGTAATATGTTTTGTAAAACACCGAAAATTATTAGTTTAAATTCAAAACTTTAAAAAATCATCACTTATATTAATTTATGTATGCATTTTAATGGCATATGAATATAATTTTTAATTATGTAATTAACTACTATATTCATAACCGCAAAACTTTTATTTGTCAATATTTTTGCGGTTATAATTATTATATGATTTTTATTATAATATATTCTTTATTTAATAAAATATTAATTGTTAAAACGTGATATATTTAGAAATTTCCAAAAAATATATCCTACCTCTCTTTATTGTGATTTGTCATATATTTTTTTATATAATCTTTCTTAGAATTATGCCCCATCCAAACATACCACGTGCATTGTCCCTTAATTGGATTAGTTAGTGGAATAAATGTTACTTTTATGTTAAGCATTTTTTCTTCTTTTCCTTTAGGAATAAAACGTAAACATATACTTTCTATAGATCTTTTTCTATCATAAACCTTGGCAGGCAAATCTTTTGATACCACTTTTGGTATTTTATAACTTTCATTTTTCCAATAATATATATATCCTTCTTTTTCTAATCTTGTTTTTTGTAATTTTATAGGTATATATTTAACATGATCACCTTTATCAACAACTAAACTTGCTTCTTCAATTAATATATCGTCATTTTCTATATAATCTCCACTAAAAACTATTGCTAAACCTTTACTTGCTCTTCCTATATTATTTACCCTACATAATACTGGCTCATTAGATTTTGTAGGACTTACAGGATAAGATGTTAACTCAAGTTTAGAAGGTGGCGTATTATCTTCTTCTAGTGCGGCAAAATATAGTTTAAAAGAACAATTATCTATATCGTTTAATATTATTTCTTCATAAGGCAAATTAAAATATTCGTTTGACAATTCTAAAAATTCTTCAGCGAATATATATTCTTTTTTAGCATTTACTTTAAATAAGTCAAAATTATTAATTTTTGTTTTCCAACTATTAATATTACTTCTTCGTTTTATTTTTACTTCACTACTTCTTCCAATATTAAGCCATAAATCTATTAATTCTTGCTTGTTAATTAAATTTAAAAATAAATAATCACTATCTACACAAGAAACAGCTAATACATCGCTACTGGATTTTTCAGAAATTATGGGTGCAATATTTAAAATATCTTCATATTCAAAATCATCACTATAAACAGACACCCAATCACCGTTTGCTGTTATGTTTAATGAAATAGTTGCATTAACATCCTTAGCATCTACTAATTTCATACCTAAACTTTCATAATAACCAATTATTTCTTTTCCAATATATTTAGCTTCTTTTGTTCTAATATGAAAATTTGAAAAATATGTTCCCACGATATCAACTCCTTAAATACATTATATCACACAAAACAAAAATCTACTGTAAAATAAATCCCGGTTTCTATACGAAAACCGGGAATTTTAATTATTGAAACGTGATAGATTTAAAAATAATATTACAAACACTAATCCCTTTTCTCAACCCTAACATTTAATCATATTGGAAAAAAATTTATACATTTTATTCATATATTTCAAAATCGTATCTTATTTTTGTAAATAATTCTTTTACATTTGAATACTGGTCAGTGTATGTTTTTTTAATATTATTGTAATATACTGTTAAATTATCAGACTTAATTATAAAAACAATACTTTTATTGTCTCTAAAAGGTAAACAATATTTTCTTCGAAACTTATTCGAAAAGAATCCTTCACGCATATTTCTAAACTGCATTCCTTTTACATTTAAATTTTGTTGAAAAATTAGATGTATTTTACCAGAAACAAACCATGATTTAACAAGCATTTCAGAATAAATATTCTTTTTTTTATATATTCTGTAGCAACAAATAATTGTCAAAATATTAAAATCAGCTTCAAGTATTAAAATTATAGGTAAACATAAAAAACCAACCATTAACAAAAGTAACGCTAATAATTCTTTGAATAAAAATAATAGCGGTATAAACGTAATCCATAACACTAGTAAACTATAACCCATGATAATAGCTTGTTTTCTATCTTTCTTACAAACATTTATTGCACGTCCTCTATATTTAATTTTATCAGGAAATAAACACAACGTTTTGTTATAGTAATATTTCATAAAATCCTTCAATTTCATATTTGTTCTTTCCATGAATTTTCATAGTCTCCTAACTATTCTTATTTTTATATTCAACTAAATGTTATACCTAATTATAACACACAAAGCAAAAATTTACTACCAAATAAAAAACCACTTCATCTTTTAGGCAAAGTGGCGTGTATACTATTGGTGGATCTGCGGAGTATCTGACTGTATACGCGTCATTTGTATTCAAATTACAAATAAATCCCGGTTTCTATACGAAAACCGGGAATTTTAATTATTGAAACGTGATAAGTTTAACAAAACACTGGAAAGTTCATAATTTATTTCGTTATATCTGATTTTTCATATATATTGATTTAAAACCAATAATTATTCATATCATTTATTAATTCCTCATTTATCTCTTCATCAATACAATCAGGTATTACAGCATCAATACCACAATATGGACACAACGCTGTATCTTCTTCAGTAAGATATCTAGTTATTTCATTGCTATCTATAATCTTTTTACAATGAAAACAATAGCACTTATCTGACCTTCCTATTAATTCTTTATTATTAGTACAATAAGCATGAATCTTTTCTAACTTTAACTTTTGTTCATTAGAATAATTTTGATTTCTTCTCAATATATGTTTACCTTTATAACTGCGTATAGTCATAAACATAGTATATACTGTTAATATTATGTATATTAAACTGTAAACAAATAATTTTTTATTATTTTTGTCTTTATCTAAAATATATATTAACATAAAAAAAATAGTTAACATTACAAGAGGTATTATAATATTTCTTCGCAAAATTCTTTTATTTTCCTTATTCTTCTCTGATTTATAATTTTCTTTAATTTCTACATTAGCTAATACTTTTTTATGATATTTCTTTTGAATTCTTTCAATAATACATTGCTCAGTATACGAAATCTTTTTATTACATTTCGTACATTTAAATTCATAACTATATACATCATAATCATATCTCGGATAAGTACCAACATCGTGATATTGATAATAATCCTTATCTTTTTTTGAAACTACTCTATGTGTTTTTGATTTAACTAGTTTTGTTCCACAATGAGAGCAATGATATTTCTTGAAAATCATTCCACATGGAATAGACCAACTCTTACCTTTCATTTTTATCACTTCCTGTACTCATTATACCACAGATATCAAAAATTTACTATGAAAACAAAAAGCCACTTCATCTTTCAACAAAGTGGTGTGTATTCTAATGGTGGACTAGACCCGTGTCGGACGATACCCATGTCCAGAACATTGAAAATACATTTAAATCACGTATTTTTTAAATTTTTCGTGATTTTTAAACTATTGAAACGGGACGGGTTTACTAAAATACAGGGAAGCAGAAAATCAAATTCCTATAGTTGTAATTTCATTGTCCTCTATTTTTTATATATGAAAAACTATATTTATTAAATTTAATTAGTTTTTTTAATAAAGTATGGTCCCAATCCTATTGATTCTTCATGTGTGTTTATATATACCCAAGACATATCTTCGGCAAACACATATACTTCTCCTTGTTCTTCAATATCTTTTGAAGACATATAGATATCAATTATTTTAAAGAATTCTCCTTTTGGGGTTTCAGCATAAACTATTGCATTTGATTTATCACATAAATCATACACTTTTTTTGCTTCTTCACCTTCTAAATATTTATCAGCACTCAACAATTCCCAAGAAAACAAATGCCATATATAATTGCCATTACTAATAACATATCTATATAATTTATCTTCAGGAACATCACTTGCATATTCTTTAATAAACATTGATTTAAATTTTCTTAATGTAAGTATTTGAATTAACTCTTTCTTTTCACTTTCACGTGGCTTTCTACAGTATTTTTTCATATCTTTTTTACAAGCACCAAATTCTAGATAATTTTTTCTTGCTTCATTTAATGACATCTTATTGCAATCATCATATTCATTTGGATCTTCAACTTCATCACTATCTTCCCAAAAGCATACAGGACATATATCATACATTCCTTCACAATCTAATGTATAGTATCCACAGCAAGGACATTTATATTTTTTTAAAAACTTAGCCTTATGTGTTATTTTATTGATTTTGAATAATGATAAAAATTCTTCTCTAGTTATACTAATAAAAGCTTCATTAGGAACTCTATAAAATGATTTCCAAAACTCTATAAAAACACATGATTTAAATTTTAAAATTCTTAAATTATTACTATTTAAGCATTTCCCATTTTTAAAAAACATACCATTTTCAATTCTGAATGTGTGTTTTTTCTTTGCTTTTTTTAGAAAGGTTTTATCATTATACTTTATCATTAGAAAATCTAATATTATAGTTAAAATTAAAATACCAGGCGTTATCCACACAAACAAAATATAATATTGTTTTATAATTATTGAAAGTCCAGTAAATAGTATTGCTATTATAACTGTAATAATTGTTGGGATAAACAAATTAAGTAAGTTATGAATATGAATTGCTTTGCCATCATTGTATCCATAAAACATTACTTCTTTTTCATTTTTCATTTAACCACCCCATTTCAATTTTTTTACCAAATATATGATTTCTCATAGCCGCATTTCTATTTTAAATTTTCTGTATAACTAAGTGCTGTACCTAATTATACCACACATACCAAAAATTTACTACAAATTTAAAAAGTCGCCTTATCTTTCAATAAAGCGGACTAGGGTACCTATGGTGGACTAGAGGGGAGTCGAACCCCGGTCATATTTAAAATATGTGCTACAAAATTAAAATTATTTTTAATTTGTAACACATATCATTACTTCAATAATTCTTGTATTCTTATTTGAATAAACTTTTCAATTAATTTTAATCTTTTATCAGGAAGATTATATTTAGAATGTTTTTTAAATTTAAAGTTTATTAATTTTCGTACTTTTTCAATTTGATTTTTGTTCATTAATTCTTTGGCTGTTTGAATAAAATTAGAATACATTACTGCTGTTCTTGTTTTTGAATATTCTGTTAGTGTATCAATTGAAGAAAATTCATCATTATCCATTGCATATGCAAATAGCGATGCCCCATGGTCAAATAATGGCGCAAAACTTTCTATTTTGTTCGTTTTATTATTTACTATAAAACCAAAATTCCCATAGTGTCTATCAGTATTTACTATTATTGCGTCATAAACTATCATATCAATTAATTGATTATAATAATCATCACCTAAACCTTTTACATATTCAAGAACTGATTTTAGACCTCCTTGTTCAACAATATGTCCTATGGGCATATATGAATGATCTATGTCAGTAAATATTTCACAAGTAGAACAAAGTTTTTCTTTCCACTTTTTGATATTATAATCTACGTGATTAACCCCCATCACTTCTGCGATCTGCGATGCATAGTATTCTGAATATGGCTCTTTACCTGAATTTACAAAACCACTTGTTCCTGCTTTATATAAATATATATTACCATCTACTCTTCTCCAACATTTTGCGAGCATACCGTTAGTAGTTAATTCTGGAGATGACATAAATGGCGCTTTTATACTTGATCCATATCCTGTAAAAGCAATTAATGCTAATATATTATTAAATCTATTTTCATACAAATTACATTCTTTGAATGTCTTTTTAAAAGTATCATCAACAACCCAGTACGAATCATTCAATGATAAACCTTTACATATATCTATAATACCTTTTGTATTATTATGATTAAGGCCAATTTTACTTAAAAATTTATCAACAAACTCTCTGTTTTTGGGTATACTTCTGTTTTTTAACCATTTAGCCATGCCTTCATTATTAAGCTTTAAATTTAAAGGTAATAGGTGTCTATTATTTTCAACAATATTAAAATTTTCTACTCTAAAACCTTCAATATCATAATATATATCAAAATGTGCTAAATCATAATCATATTGTTTTAAAATATATGACATTCTACTACCTCCTTCTTTTTTATATTATGTGTCTAATATTTCGCCATATCAGACTTGTATACTATTGGTGGATCTGCGGGGAGTCGAACCCCGGTCTGAAACCCCATTCATTCTGCTTTCTACACGTTTAGTTTATTGTAAATTTCTCGTAACAATTAACACAATAAACAAAATTAATTATTACCAGCTCTAAATTCTCGGATAGTAGCTAGAACAGCACTATTTCTCCAAAGCCCAAACTCTGTCTCCTTATAAAGCACTTGGGCAAGCCCTATAAGAAGTAAACCTCTATATGCGAGGGTCTGCTATTTAAAGCCTAGCAGAAAGCGTAATTATTGTTTGCGTTTATTTAAAACCTAGGTGTTTTTACGTGCACAACCACGACGTGCTTACATCACTTCAAAAATCCCATCGAAACCAAAAATACAGACCCCTATATTTACATATACATTATATTTGTTTTTATTTAAAAAAGCAAGTCTTTTATTTTTTATTTTTGTATTTAATTATTAAATCTTTTATTAATATACTTATAAATAATATACAAAATACATATACTATTCCTAGAAAAATCCATATTAACATTTAACCACAACCTTTATAATATTATATTACAATTAGAATAAAAATATTGTTATTTTTTGTTTTTATTATTTACTAAAAAAGAAAGGCAAATTATGTATAAGAAGTTAATTATCTTTTTTACTATCTTCTTTTGTTTATTAGAGATTATTTTAAGTATTTTAATTCAAACCGTACCTTATCAATATAAAGATATATGTTGTTTTCTTGTTGTCGTTATATCTTATTTATATTCCTTATTATTATTTAACAAGACAAAAGATTATTTATATACCCATATCGGTCTATTGTTTACGCTACTTGCTGATATTTTTTTAGTCTTGACTAATCCAATGTATGAAATACCAGGCGTGTTATTATTTTGTATAACCCAACTTTTTTATTGTTTAAAAATACACTTAGTAATTGATTCTAAAATTACTCGGATTATCCACATATATGTTAGAACTTTTATAATCTTTTTATTATTAGGAATAACCGTGTTTGTTTTAAATGAAAACTCCAACTTTTTAACCCTTATTTCCATGTTTTATTATGCTAATTTAGTAACTAATATTATTTTTAGTTTTTATAGTAGAAAACCATCTTTTTTATTTTCAATTGGTTTAATTTTATTTGCTTGTTGTGATTTATTTGTTGGTTTAACATATATAGATAATATCTATATAAACATTAATAATAATTCTTTTATTCATAATTTGTGTTATTCTAATATTGATATTATATGGTTATTTTATGTTCCATCTCAAACTCTAATTGCTTGTAGCTTATTTAAACAAAAATATAAGAGTTTGTAATATAACTAAAGGCACTCTTAAAGAGTGCCTATTTTTTATCTAATTCCGTATTTTTCAATTATGTAATCCATATCTTTATCCCCACGACCAGATAGATTTACTAATATTGAACCCTTTTTCATTTTTTTAGCTAGTTTAATAGCGTATGCTACAGCATGAGCACTTTCGATTGCTGGAATGATTCCTTCAAGTCTTGACAACATATAGAAAGCTTCAATTGTTTCTTCATCATCAACTACATCATATTTTACACGTCCAATATCATGTAAGAATGCATGTTCTGGTCCTGATGATGGATAATCTAAACCACTAGCTACTGAATAAACTGGAGCTGGATTTCCTAATTCATCTTTTAACATTAAACTGTTAAATCCATGCATTATCCCTTCTTCTCCATAATTTAGGCTTGCTGCATGATCTCCAAGCTTTTTACCACGACCTAGTGGTTCTACTCCATATATTTCAACTGGATCATTTAAGAATCCCGCAAACATTCCTGCCGCATTTGATCCACCACCTACGCATGCTACCACAACATCCGGAAGTTCTCCAGTCATTTCTGTAAATTGACTTCTTGCTTCTATTCCTACAATACTTTGAAAATCTCTTACCATCATTGGGAATGGATGTGGACCAACAACTGAGCCAATACAGTAAATACAATCTTTATATTCTTTACTATATGCTTCAAATGCCGCATCAACCGCTTCTTTTAAAGTAGCATCTCCTTTAGTTACTTCAATAACATTAGCTCCTAAAATCTTCATTCTAGCTACATTTGGAGCTTGTTTTTGAATATCCACGCTTCCCATATATATATCACATTCAAGTCCAAAATATGCTGCTGCGGTAGCAAGAGCCACTCCATGTTGTCCTGCCCCTGTTTCAGCAATTACTTTCTTTTTCCCCATGTATTTCGCAAGCAATGCTTCTCCCATACAGTGATTTAACTTATGAGCCCCTGTATGATTCAAATCTTCTCTTTTTACATATATTTGTACATTACCTAGTTTATTAGATAATCTTTCTAAATGAGAAATCGGTGTAGGTCGCCCTTGAAACTCTTTACGAATTCTGCGAAGTTCATTAATAAACTTGCGTGATTTACAAATTGTAAAATATGCTTCTGTTATTTCTTCCATTGCTTGTTTTAAATTTTCATCAATATAAACTCCACCATATTTACCAAAATAACCTTCTTCATTTGGATAATCTTTAAAATAAGTGTCAAAATCAATACCATTAAATTTCATTATGTTTTCCTCCTAAATATTATATGTAAACTGATTTTAATTTAAAAGTCGCCATCGTTTAGTTAATAACATAATAAATACCTCCTAAAAAACAAAAAACGCCCTCAACAAAAATTGTCTTAAGACAATTGTCAAGGACGAATATCTTCGCGGTGCCACCTTGTTTCAAAAAGAAATTACTCTCTTTGCTCTTTGTAGGATACTATCATATCCCCAAGCAACTTACGTGTGCTCTTTAACGTTGTAGAATACTAGATAATAATCGTTCACTACACCCTCTGTGGGCCATTTAATAATTTGGGTTTTATTCGCATTCCACCATCGCGAACTCTCTATGAAGCCATAATTATTTTTACTTCCACATCAACGGTTTAAATATTTAATTTTCTAAATTATACCACCTATTATATATCTATGTCAATATATATGTTTTATTTACTATTTTTTTGTATGATAACTATCGTATCTTTTTCGGTCATTTGTATTTAAAATAACTTTTCTCATTCTAATTGTATTTGGTGTTATTTCCACTAATTCATCATCATTTATAAATTCCAAATAGTTTTCTAAATTCATAACTCTTGGTCTTTTTAACACCACTGTTGTATCTTTTGTTGAAGAACGTTGATTTGTTTGTTGTTTTTCTTTAGTAATATTTACAGCTAAATCTTCTTCTCGGTTACAAATCCCAACAATCATTCCTTCGTATACTTTAGTTCCCGGTTCAATTAATAGTTCTCCACGATCTTCAATTCCCGCTGATGCATACGCAGTAGATTGACCTTCGTTAATTGAAACTAATACTCCAAGCATTCTTCCCATAAATCCAAAATCTTCTTTTGGTTTATATTCTGAAAAGCTATGGTTGATGATTCCGTATCCATGTGATGAAGTCATAAAATCAGTCATAAAGCCAATTAATCCTCGTGATGGAATACTATAATTTAATCTTGTTTGGTTTTCATTATTACTCATACTTAAT
The DNA here is from genome assembly GCA_017463365.1 of Bacilli bacterium. Lineage (GTDB taxonomy): Bacteria > Bacillota_I > Bacilli_A > ML615J-28 > CAG-313 > HGM10611. The sequence continues at coordinate 1,375 of JAFTPH010000051.1, read as the reverse complement.
AATGTCGCATGACGATTTCCAAACATCTCAATAATTGGACCAACATATTCATCAGGGATGTCTACTTGAACATCTTCATATGGTTCATAAATTATACCATCTATTTCTTTTTCAATTACTCTTGGACGTGATACTTGAAATTCAAACCCTTCACGACGCATATTTTCAATTAATATTGCTAGATGAAGCTCTCCACGACCAGATACAACCCACTCTTCTTTTGTATCGATTCGTTCAATTCTTAAGCTTACATCTCTTTGTGTTTCTCTAAATAAACGGTCTTCAATTTTACGCGCTGTAACAAATTTTCCTTCTCTACCACTAAATGGGCTTGTACTAGTTCCAAAGTTCATTTGAACTGTTGGTTCACTTACCTTTATTAATGGTAAAGCTTCTAAATGGCTACTACTACATACTGTTTCCCCAACATATATATCTGCTAGCCCGGCGATTGCTACAACGTCTCCCGCAACAGCTTCTTCAATTTCAATTCTTTTTAAACCTAAGAACCCAAATAGTTTTTGAATTCTAAAAGTTTTAGTTGATCCATCTATTCTAATACAAGTTACACTTTCATTAACCCTAATTTTCCCTCTTGCAACTCTTCCAATCCCAATACGACCAACATAATCGTTATAATCAAGTAAAGCCGGTTGAAATTGTAATGGGGCATCAACATCAACTATTGGATCAGGTATTTTATCTAAAATCATATCAAGAAGATCTGTCATACCTTCTTTTTGGGTTTGAGGATTAGGATCTAAACTACATGTGTTTTTAAAGGCAGAAGCATAAACAACCGGAAATTCAAGTTGATCGTCATCTGCTCCAAGTTCAATAAATAAATCTAACACTTCGTCTACCGCAACAAGTGGTTTTGCTGCATCACGGTCAACTTTATTTACTACCACAATTGCTGGAAGCTTATGTTCTAAGGCTCTCTTTAATACAAATCTTGTTTGTGGCATAGTTCCTTCATACGCATCAACAACAAGCAATACTCCATCAACCATCCCCATAATACGTTCTACTTCTCCAGCGAAATCCGCATGTCCTGGTGTATCCAAAATATTTATTTTGTAATCTTTATAATATACCGCTGTTGTTTTAGCTAAAATTGTTATTCCTCTTTCGCGTTCTAAATCATTAGAATCCATTGCTCGCTTTTGAAGTGTTTCGTTTTCACGAAAAGTGTTTGATGATTTTAATAATGTATCTACTAATGTTGTTTTCCCATGGTCTACGTGGGCTATAATCGCAATATTCTTAATTTTCATATATATATTTCCTCATTTTTACACAACTATTATACTCTTACAAATACTCATTGTCAATTAAGAAAAAAATGAACACGTTTTTAAAATTATACTTTTAT
>JAFTPH010000050.1 GCA_017463365.1 Bacilli bacterium | reverse complement strand
TTATTATTATTGACATATAATATAGAAATATTATATAATTAATACAGATAATACAGATGATACAGATAATGCAGATGTATGAGGTGATGAAATGAAAATAACATTAACTGGAAAAGGTAACGTATATGAACAACTTGTAAGTGAGTATAAAAGATTTATTGAGTTGAATATTATTCGTTATGATGAAAAATTACCTTCATGTAGAATGTTAGCTTTAGAATTAGGTATTAATCCTAATACTGTACAAAAGGCTTACACTGTTTTAGAAAATGAAGGTTATATTCACGTTATTCCTAAAAAAGGAGTTTATGTTTCTTATAAAGTAGAAGATAATAATACTTTAAAGAAAAAAGAAATTTTTGAATTTCTTAACCAAATGAAAGAGAATAATGTTGAATATCAAATGATAAAAGACATTTTAGATGATGTATATGGAGGTGAAAATAATGATTAAGATTAGCAATTTATCTAAAAGTTTTAGTGATAAAAAAGTACTTGATAATCTTAACTTAGAAATTGAAGATGGAAAAATCTTTGGGTTAGTAGGAATTAATGGAGCAGGTAAGTCGACGCTATTAAGACTTATAAGTGGAATTTATAAAGCAGATTCAGGTTCTGTTTTAATTGATGATCAAGAAGTCTATGAGAATGAAGAAGTAAAAAGTAAAATATTCTTTTTGCCAGATGAACCTTACTATTCTGTAAATACTACTCCATTATCATTAATTGAGTTATATCAAACATTTTATGATTTCAATAAAGAAGAGTATTTGAAATATCTTAATCATTTTAATCTTCCTTTAAAGAAATCAATGCATAATTTCTCAAAAGGAATGAAACGTCAAGTATTTATTTCTCTTGCTTTAGCGATTAAACCTAAATATTTATTACTAGATGAAGCTTTTGATGGGCTTGATCCTCTTGCGAGATTAACATTTAAAAGAGCAATTATTGATATGGTATCTAATAATGATACAACTATCATTATTTCTTCCCATTCATTAAGAGAACTTGAAGATATTTGTGATTCATATGGATTAATTGATAATAAAGCTATTTCATCATCAGGTGATATTTCTTCCGCAATTGAATCATTACATAAATATCAAGTTGCTTTTGAACATGTTGTCGTAAAAGAAGATTTTGATATTGAATTTATATCATATCAACAAGATCGAAGAATTATTAAAGTTGTAGTAAAAGAAGATTTAGAAGAATTTACCGAAAAAATTCAAAAATTTAACCCATTATTGATTGATGAAATTAAGATTGATTTTGAAGAATTATTCATCATTCAGGTAGAAAGCAGAGGGTATCTAAATGCTAAAAATGATTAAATATAATTTAAAGTCACGTTATTTATTAATTATTATTTCGACAGTTATTTGTTTCGCGATTGCTTTTACGAGTTTATTAAATGAAGATTTTCTACAAAGATATTATGTAGGAAATAATTCATATAAAATTGGACCTGGTTCATCACCAATATCAATGATTAGTGTTTTGGCTTGTATATTATGTACTATTATTCCGGTAATTGAATTTTCATTTAAAATGCGTAAAGTTAATATTGATCAAATGTATAGTTTACCAATTAAAAGAGAAAAACTATATCTAGCAAAATTTATAAGTGGGTTTATTGAAATTTTAATTCCAATTACTATTACTTTTGTTTATTGTTTGTTAGTTGTTATATCTAATGAACATATGTTTGATTTAATTTATTTTTTACCATATTTTGGTTGTTTAATTGTAGGAATGTTCATATTATATTCAACTATTACTTTTGCGTTTACACGGACAAATACAATGCTTGATGGAATTATTAATATCTTTTTATATATTTTTGTCTTTGTATTGTTAATAATGGAATTAAGATTTTACACTGATATTGAAGATGTATTACATTTTAATAGTCTTTATCTTTATTCGCCGATTTCTTCAATAACAAGCTATTTTGAATTAAAACTTCGTGAACAAGGATTAAATAGCATTGGAAAAACATCGTATTATAAGATGATAGATGGCTGGATAGAAGCAAATATCTTCTTAGGAGTTATTGGTGTTGCTTCGTTTATTTTATTTATTGTTTTAAATAAACGTGATAAAGCAGAAGATTCAATGCAAATATCAAATTCATGGTTTTCATATAAAACTCTTATACCAATTTATACTTTTATAACAATATTATTTGTTATTGATGAAAATGTAAGTAATTTTATATTTGTGTTTGTTGGTGTTTATATTGCTTATGTTGTATTCCGTAGAAGTTTAAAAATTAAGAAATGGGATTATATTGTTTTCGCAATTGTATTTGCCTCTACGATTATTTTTCATTTGATTTTTGAACAAGATTCATCAAATATAATTTATGATGATCCTAATTCATTTGGATGGTTATTGTTATTATGATTAAATTAATCCTCACCTTTGGGTGAGGATTCGCTTTTTAAGTGCAGATTTTGCTTATTTAGTTATTGCCAAAATAATATAAGTTTGTTATAATGCTAGTAGAAACAAAGTTTTGTTTCTATTGTAGCTACAAAAATATATTAATATTAGGAGAAGATAATGAAGAATACAATAGGTAAAAAAATACAACAATTGAGAATTAACAAAGGTATTTCTCAAAATGATTTAGCAAATTATTTTCATATTTCCCATCAAACAGTTTCAAAATGGGAAAATGATGTTAATATACCTGATGTTTTAACTTGTAAAGAACTCGCAAATTTTTTTAGTGTTTCATTAGATTATTTATTAGATAATGTTTCTAAAGAAGTGATTGAAATAGATATTTCGGTTAATCAAGATGGAAAATCTAGTGTGTGGACTGATTATTTAGTAGAAGGAACTATTGCTCCAAAGGCTATTATGAACGAGATGCGTCATCGTACTTCTTCAAAAACTAAATATTGGGCAGTCGATCGCGATAAAAGTGGATATGGACTTGGTAAACATAATGTATTAGCTATAAATTCAGAAGGGAAAATTGTCTATTTTACTAATGATTGTTATGGTTATTCAGGTTTCGAATATGATTGTGGATATCAAGGTAAACCTTATGCTTTAAGAGATGAATGTATGATAATTGGAGAAAATTATAAACCATGGAGTGGTAATGACCCTAGTCGAAATGTTTCTGATAGTGAAATTGTTATTCCTAAAGGGGGAATGATTATTATCTTAGATGTTTTTAATGAAGAGACTAATAAAGTAATGGATTTTATTTTAAGTAGAATACAGTATCGTGAATATTTAAATTCGATAAGAAATAATCAATATGGTCGTTTCTTTAGAGGTTTTGTTTATGGTGATTTAGATAATGCGACGTTTGAAATTAAAGATGGTAAACTACGTATCACTAAAAAAATAGACCTTAATAGTGCAACATTAAGTAAAGAAATTAAAGATTATATTGATGAAGTTTCTGCTCTTTATGAACAAAAAATAAAAGATTTAGAAGCTAAAAATATGGATTTAGAAGACCGTATTGAAGATTTAGAGATGTTAGAAGCAAGAGTTATGGAATTAGAAAATAAAAACTAAAAGAAATTACTAACACATATGATAACAATATAATACTTTTTATCTTTAAATGTAATAATTTAACATTTCACTTTTAAAATCAAAAATAAAGTGTTATAATTATTATGAGTAGAAAGAAGGTACATGTGTGAATAACAAAATAGAGCTTATTAGTTACAAGCATAATGGTGACCTTCATCGTGTATGGCAACATGCTTTTGTTGTTAAAGAAACGAATGATTCAATGATAGTAGTAAATGATAAAGCAAATGTAATTGACGGAGATGGAAGACGTTGGAAAACTAAAGAACCAGCAGTATGTTATTTTTATAAAGATTTTTGGTTTAATATCATTTGTATGCTTAGAAATAATTCAATTTACTATTATTGTAATTTAAGTTCACCATATGTTAAGGATGTTGAAGGCTTAAAATACATTGATTATGAATTAGACGTAAAAGTATTTCCTAGTGGTGATTGTGTAATTCTTGACCGAGATGAATTTGAGTTTAATCAAGTTGATTTGAATTACCCACCTGAATTAATTAATATTGTCGAACAACAACTCAAGGTATTATTAAATCGTATTGAAAACAAAATGGACCCTTTTAATCCTGAATGTGTAATCCGTGATTTTGAAGCTTACCAACAAATGAAAAAACCTACAGAAAGAAAAAGATAAAGAATTATTCTTTATCTTTTTTTAGGAATAATAACGCTTTATTCTTCATAAATTAGAGTAGAACAAGTAAATTGTTATATAAGGGATAAATTTGATTAGAAAGTGAGTAATAAGATTGAATGAAGTTATCCCCCCTTTATGGGCTTCTAATCTTAAGTTGTGAAGAAAATGAATGAAGATATTATTCAAGAAGTCGCCAAGAGAACAAAGGGCGAAATTTATTTAGGTGTTGTGGGAGCGGTAAGAAGTGGGAAGAGTACCTTCATTCGCCGCTTTATGGAACAAAAAGTGTTGCCACTAATAAGTGATCAAAGCTTATATCAAAAAATTCAAGATGAGCTTCCTCAAAGTGCAGATGGCAAAACGATTATGACAGTTGAACCAAAGTTTATTCCCAGCAATAATGTTAAAATTACAATAGGTGATGATGTAAACTTTTTTGTTCGTTTAGTTGATTGTGTTGGCTATGTTATCCCTTCTTCAAAAGGATATCAAAATGAAGATGGAAGTAGTAGAACTATTCAAACACCTTGGTCAACAGAAGAAATGCCATTTGAAGAAGCTGCTCAAATGGGAACAAAAAAAGTCATTGAAACACATTCAAATATTGGAATTGTTGTCACTAGTGATGGTTCATTCGGAGATTTTACGCGAAATGAATATGAAATGATTGAAGAACAAATAATTTGTGAACTAAAAGAAGCAGGTAAACCATTTGTGGTAGTTTTAAATACAGCTTATCCATATGATCAAAAAACGCTTAATTTAAAAGAAGATTTAATGGAAAAATACTCAGTTTCAGTTATTGTTTTAGATGTTGTAAATATGCAAGAAGAAGATATTGATAATTTATTAAAAGTTGCTTTAGATGAATTTGATATTGAAGAATTAAATATCAATTTACCAAATTGGGTTGAAGTGTTAAATGATGAAATTTCGTTTAAAAATAATTTTAACCAAGAGTTAGGAATTACGACTGGGAATTATCGTAAAATGAAAGATGTATTCAAAATTCAAGAAGCCTTTAAAACTTCAGGTTTGTTTGATACTGTTGAAGTTGTAGATATTAATCCAGGAACTGGAATAGTAGTTCTAGATCTTGGATGTAGTGAAGATGTATATAATCAAGTTGTTGAAGAAATTTTAGGTGGTTCAATTGATGATAAAGCTAAATTTATTCAAACTATTCAAGATATGCAAGTAGCAAGAGGAACATATGATAAAGTTGGTCCAGCTTTAAAAGCGACTGAGCAATGTGGATATGGAATTTCAATGCCGAAAGTAAGTGATATGGTTCTATCGACCCCTGAGTTAATTAAACAAGGTGGACGTTATGGGATTAAGATTAAAGCAACAGCTCCTGCTATTCATTTAGTTCAAGTTGAAGTAGAATCAACTTTTGAACCGATTATTGGTTCAATTGAGCAATCTCAAGCATTAATTGATCATATGCTTGAAGATTATGAAGAAGCTCCAGAAAAGGTATGGAATAGTGAAATATTTGGTCGAAAATTATGCGATGTGATTGGTGATGGAATCAGAGCTAAAATTAATTCAGTACCAGATATTGTTCAATGTAAATATAAAGAATCTTTAGCTAAAGTTGTTAATAGTGGTAAAGGTGGAGTAATCTCAATAATTTTGTAAAAAAGAACTAATTTTTAGTTCTTTTTTTAGGCATTAAGGAGTTTTTTATGATATAATATGTATGAGGTGTAATTATGAAGAAAAAAGATATTGTAGATGTTATTTATCAAAATTCAGAGTATAAAAAAGCAGATATTGAAGATATTGTTGGTATGGTTTTTGAAGTTATGGCAAGTGGCTTAGCTTTAGAAGACAAAATTATGATTTCTAATTTTGGAACTTTTGAAAAAATTTATCAAGAAGAATATATGGGAGTTCATCCTGTAACTGGCGCTCCTCAAAAAAATCCTGCATCATATCGAATAAGATTTGTATCAAGTAAAAATTTAAAAGATATTATAAATGAACGTAAATAAAAGTGTCATAGTAAACTATGACACTTATTTTTATAGTACAAAGATTGCTATAGCGGCAAGGGTATTATTTAAAATATGAACAATTGTAACTGGAACAATATTTTCATCACTTGATTGATAAATGTAACCTAAGACCATACCTTGTAAAATATAAGGGATTCCTAAAATGCATTCTTCTAAAATAATCTTAATGCTTTCTCCAGCTGTTATATAACTAAGAATTGCTGATAAAACATGAATTGATCCAAAGATTGCTCCTGTAACCGCAATTTTTACCCATTTATTTGTTGTTGGTTTAAATAGATTAAAAGCACTTTTTCTAAAAATAATCTCTTCACAAATTGGACCCATTAATACAATTGTTATTAACACTAAAATACTATATGGCCCTTTAATAATGATTTCTAAGGCTTCTTGGTTAGCAGATGAACTTTCAATACCAATAAGTTTTATAAATTCATCACAGAGAATCGCTACTAAATAGAAGAGGACAAATCCAATTAAGACTTTTAAAAGGCCTTTCCAGATTTTATTTTTAAATCTTATTAAATCATTAATTAGATATTTCTTTACTACCCATATTAAGGCGATCGTCATAGCTGTATAAATTAATATTTGAGTCCAAGAAATAATAAAAATATTATTTGTATCGTTTAGAATTAATTCTCCCAAATCAGTTGATTCGAATAATGGTTCACCTGTAATGATTGGTGATACGATCATTAAAATAAATTGTAAAAATACATTGGCTACATACATTAATAAAACATAAAAGATGATTGCCTTTACACTTGTTTGTTTTTTAGCCATATAATCCATAGTGCTTGGAGTATTTCCAATATCAATAATTTTTTCTTCTTGCATAAAATTTACCTCACATATTATTATTATAACTTAAGTATGGAAAAAAGTAAAGTTTTTGGCATATTTTAAACCTTGATGAGTAAAATTTATTGAGGTGTAAAGAATATATGAATAAAACTATAAAGAAAAAATTAAAAGTATTGATTGTTGTGGGTATTATAATTCTTGTTGGAATTGTTGTAGCGATTCCTAAGTCAACATATGAAAAATGGTTTGGTAATAATCCTCAAGAAGATTCTCCAATTGTAGAAAATCGAAAAACAGCTTTAGTATATGTTAAGAATAGTGCGGGTTTACTTGTAGGACTTGAAGCACCAATAACTGAAGAAGTTAATGATGATATTAGGGAAAAATGGGATATTATGACTAAACATGCGTCAAGTTTGCCAAATGGTTATACAACAACTATTAATGTTAATACAATTTTAAATGAATATGTAATTAACGAAGGGATTTTAGAACTTTATGTAACTAGTGACATCACTTCATCAGATGGTCGTAAAACTGCTGAAGCAATAGCTTGGACATATATTAATGATGAGATAAGCGAAGTGAAATTATTTGTTGATGATATTGAAGTTAAAAAAATAAATGATTATACCATTACCAAAATTACTAAAAAAATGGGAATTAATTTAGAATATGAAACTAGTTACTTATTTGAATCTACTTCAACTACAGTTGTGTATTATGAAACTGAATACATGTTGCCAGTAACATATTTTCATACAGAAACTGATGTATGTAGTTATATCTTAGAAAAAACTTTAGTTCAAGCAAACATCACTGAAAATTCTAGTTTTGAATATGATTTACAAGAAGATGTAATGGTTATTAATTTTGTTGATAATATTGAATTAAATGAAAATGTATTAATGAGTTTAACTGAAAGCTTTGATTTGAATTTTAATTTAAGTAAATTATCAATTAATAATGTCGAAAAAACATTATATGAAGCAGTATTTAATGAGATAGAAGAATAGTATTTTTATACTATTCTTTCTTTTTTTATTTAAAATATGTTATAATAATCATAAGAGGTAATAAATATGAAAATTGTAATTGGAACAAAAAATCAACATAAAATTAAAGAGTTTAAACGCGAATTTGAAAAAATAGGAATTGAGGTTGCTGGACTTGAAGAATATCTTAAAGATAAAGATGTTCCAGAACCTGTAGAAGATGGTGCTACATTTGAAGAAAATGCTTTAATTAAAGCTAAATATTATTATGATATTATTAAAGTCCCATGCTTATGTGATGATTCTGGAATTTGTGTAGAAGCATTAAATGGTGAACCTGGTATTAATTCCGCAAGATATTCAGGTGGGGATGATAAAGATAATCGAGATTTCTTGCGTAAAAACTTAAAAGGTAAGTTTCCCGCTAAAGCTTGGTACAACTGTGATTTAGTCTATTATGATGGAGAAAAAACAATTTGTGTTAATGAAAAAATATACGGAGAAGTAATTGATGAAGAGCGTGGGAATGACGGATTTGGATATGATGTAATCTTTTATTATCCTCCATTTAATAAAACTTTTGGGGAAATTTCAATGGATGAAAAGAATAAAATTAGCCATCGTGGGAAGGCCATTGTAAGGATGGTTGAAGAATTTCAAAAAATGGGTTATTATAAAAAATAAATTATAATATCATTTTACATTTTTCGAAAAATCTTGTATAATATTGTAGTAGAATTTATGGTGCGGAAGGAGGGACCAAAGTTATGCCAAAGACAATCGTTCGCGAAAATGATACACTAGATGAAGCTCTAAAGAGATTTAAACGTGATGTTTCTAGATCAGGTACCCTTGTGGAAGCTCGTAAACGTCAACATTATATGAAACCTAGTGACATTCGTAAAGAAAAGAAACGTGCTGCGAGAAAAGCAGGACATCGTTCATATTAATTTGAACTTTGACCTATAACAACGTTGTTGTTATAGGTTTTTATTTTTCTTCATATAATTAATGAGGTGGATTTATGAATAAGCTGATTAATGAATTTAAAACCTTTAAAATATTAATGTATGATAGTAAGTATTTAAAAATCGAAAATTACCATCAGATTTTAGATATTAATAAGCAAGTAATTAAAATTGATAACTATCTTATTGAAGGCGATAATTTGAAAATTGATAATTTAAATCAGTTTGTTATTGAAATTTATGGAGAAATTAAAAAAATTAGTATTGAATAAAAAATATATAAATATAACATCTAAAAGTTGTTTTTTAGAATATTTTAAGAATCATAAAATAGATTGTAAAATTAAAAAATTAAGTGATGAAGAAGTTATTTTTTATAGTAATGAAATAATTCGTGATGAACAAATTAAATCAATGAATCGAATTAATTTTCATTATAAACATACTTTTTTAAAACATTTTTCTCTTATAATTAGTATAATTCTATGTTTAATAATTTTACTTTCTTCAGGTGATTTAATTAGAAATATTGAATTTGAAAATGTCGATGAATATAATCAAGAAGTATATGAAGAAGTGTTAAGAAATGTTGATAAAAAAGGCCCGTTTTATATTTTGAAGGGTTCGATAAATGAGATTTCCCACAATCTACAAACTAAATTTCCGGAATATGCGTTTATTGGTATAACAAAACATTTTAGTAAAATTATTATTAATCTTCAAAAACATGATACCCCCATTGTTGATAATGAAACATCTAAAATAACAGGTGACATTGTCTCGATGTATGATGCGGTTATAAGTGATATAGTGGTATCTAAAGGGGTTGTATGTGTTATAAAAAACCAAAGTGTTAAAAAGGGAGATCTTTTAATAAGTGGTAATTTAAATATTGAAAATGCATCTAATGATCCAAGTAAACTTGTAAAAAGTACAGGGATTATTATTGGAAAAACTATTGTTCTAGAAAAAATAAAAGTGCCAATTAAGGAAGAAACTTTAGAATATTCTGGGAGAGTAAAAGTAAGAAAAAGGGTAAAAATATTTAATAATTATCTAGGAAAAAATAGTTTACCATTTAATGATTATTATACTAAAGAAGAGACCCTTTTTAATATGTTTAATATTTTAATCATTGAGGAAATATCACATTATGAAAAAGTCATTGTTGAAAAAGTTCATAATTTAGAATCGGCTTTGTCATATGCTAAAAGTATTGTGAAGCGAAACTTTGAAGTAAATAGAGTATCTAATTTAGAATCAATTGATAATATTAAATTATTAGATGTATCTATTGAACAAGATTACTATTTGGTAAGTTTAATTATTGAAAAACATGTTAACATTGGTGTATTTCACCAGCATTAATAGTTGTAAAAACTGCAAATTTGTGGTATAATAAGGCGAAAGGATAAATGTGCTATGAGTTATCAAGAAATATTTAAGTTTGAAAATCCCGATATCGAAAGAATTATTTTAGGGTCAATGAACCATCATATTACCCTAATTAGTGAAGAGTGTCATATTCCGCTACTTGTATCTTCATCATGTGTGATGGCACCAAGTGATTGTGACTATCAAATTGTTGTTAAAATTTTAGGAATTTTATCAAACCTTGTTAATAAAGGAGTAGTATTTAAAGAACGTGATATTTTAGGAATCATAAAAATGGCTAAGCGTTATGAAAGTGAAAAAATTATTGATTTCTTCTTAAATAAAACGGTTATTGTTAATACTTCCTCAGGTAAAGCCGTTTATCCTAAAAATTTGTCTCAAAAACATTATTTTAATGTATTGAAAGAGAAAGATATTATTTTTGCTGTTGGAAGTGCGGGAACTGGTAAAACTTATTTGGCGGTTGCTTTTGCGGTAAGCCAACTTAAGAAAAATATTATTAATAAAATTATTATAACTCGGCCTGCTGTAGAAGCTGGAGAAAAACTTGGTTTTTTACCTGGTGATTTAAAAGAAAAAGTCGATCCATATTTAGTACCTATCTATGACGCAATCTATGAATTTTTAGGTAAAGAAAGTGCAGATAAATTGATTGAGCGAGGGATTATTGAAATTGCGCCACTTGCGTATATGCGAGGTAGAACTTTAGACAATGCATTTATCATTTTAGATGAGGCTCAAAATACAACAAGAAACCAAATGAAGATGTTTTTGACAAGACTTGGGTTTAATTCGAAAATGGTTATTACTGGAGATGTAACACAAATTGATTTGCCTCATAAAAATATGTCTGGTTTAATTGAAGCAACCAAGATTTTAAAAGATGAAAAAGGAATTGAAATAATAGCCTTTGATAAAGATGATGTTATGCGTCATCCACTTGTTAGTAGAATAATTGAAAAATATGAGGAATTTGAAAATGATTAAAGTTAATCTTGTACCAATGGTTGATTTTGAAGAAATTGAGATTAAAAAAGTAATAAAAAAAGTAGTTAAAACAATTAATCGCGTTGAACGAATTGGTGGTTTTCATGAGGTAAGTTTTATTATCGTTGATGAGGCTAAAATTCATGAAATAAACAAAGAATATCGCCATATTGATGCTCCTACTGATGTTATTAGTTTTGCGGAAATTGATGGTGTTGAAGGACATAGATTACCTAAAGAATTAGGTGATATCTTTATTTGTAAAGAACGCACCTTGAGCCAAGCAAAAGAATATGGTCATAGTGTTTTACGAGAAGCAGCTTTTTTAGTAACTCATGGAATGTATCATTTACTTGGATATGATCACCAAAATGAGAGTGAAGAAAAAATTATGTTTGATAAACAAGAAAATATTTTAAAAATCTTAGGAATAGAAAGGTAACTAAATGGAAGATAAATTTGTATTAGTAAAAAAAGCTTATGATAATGCGTACGCTAAATACTCTAACTTTAAAGTTGGAGCGGTAGTATTATTAAAAAATGGAGAATATTTTTTAGGTTCAAATATTGAAAATGCTTCATATGGATTAACTAATTGTGCAGAACGTAGTGCTCTTTTTGCGGCATATTCAAATGGATATCGTAAAGAGGATATTTTAGAACTTGTTGTTATTGCTTCAACCGAATACCCTGTTTCACCATGTGGAGCATGTCGTCAAGTTATTAGTGAATTAATGGAACAAGAAGCTATAGTAACTATGACTAATTTAAAAGGATTAGTTAAAACTGTTAAAGTTAAAGAGTTAATTCCATTTTGTTTTGATGAAGGTGATTTAAATGATAAATAAGAATTTTAAATCTGGTTTTGTCGGAATAATTGGTCGACCAAATGTCGGTAAAAGTACTTTTTTAAATAAAGTAATGTCTCAAAAATTAGCGATTGTTACTGCTAAAGCTCAAACAACAAGAAATAAGATTCAAGGTATTTATACTACTGATAATGAACAAATCATTTTTGTTGATACACCAGGAATTCATAAAGCAAATCATGAACTTGGAAAAGTTATGAATCAAACCGCTTATGATTCAATAGATGGTATGGATGTTATTTTGTATTTTGTTGACGCAAGATATCCGATCAGTGATACAGATGCTGAGGTTTTAAATAGTTTAAAAAAACAAAAAGTTCCGGTAATTTTGGTTTTAAATAAAGTAGATTTAGTCCAAGATGAAGAAAAACTTAAAGAAAATATTGATACATTTAAAAACTGTTTTGCTTTTGCTGGTGGTATTACTATTAGTGCTGAATATGGTTATAGTGTAGATAAATTATTAGAAATGATTATTGAACGTTTAGAATATGGACCAATGTATTATCCTGAAGATCAAATATTAGATCAACCTGAACGTTTTGTTGTTGCGGAAATCATTCGTGAAAAAATCTTATTAAAGACCAATGAAGAAGTTCCTCATAGTGTTGCGGTTGTGATTGAATCATTCAAAGAATCGCGTAAAAATGCCGGATTAATTGAAATAAATGCGGTAATAGTTGTTGAAAGACCATCTCAAAAGAAAATTATTATTGGTTCAGGTGGTTCAAAAATTAAAGATATCGGTAAGGCCGCAAGACTTGATATTGCTAAATTCTTGGGTAATAAAGTTTATTTAGAATTATTTGTAAAAGTAATTCCTAATTGGCGTAATCAAAAGTCATATTTAAAAGAATTTGGCTATAAATTAGAAAAATAATATAATGTATAAATCATAAAAAAATACCTATCCTATTTATGGGAGTGGTATTTTTTATGAAGAAAAATATAAATGCAGAAAAACATTGGAATCGTTTTTTACAAACTGGTAAAATTGATGATTTTTTAAAATATCGCCAAGAACTAGGATTTGTAGAAACTAAAACTGATGTTGAAATAGGTAAAATTAAAGAAAGTAAAGAGGTAAGCCATGCAGAAGAAAGTTCAGTTTACCGGTATCGTTCTAAGAAATCTTGATTATTTAGATAGTGCTCAAATAATTTATGTTTTAACTAAAGATAATATTGAAAGTATTTTAGTTAGAGGAGCAAAAAAAATTGAAAGTAAAACGAGACCTTTATCTCAAATAATAACTAAAATATCTGGTTTAAGAACCGAAAGTAAAACTTTTTCAACCTTAACTGAAGGTGTTGTGTTAAATAATTATAATGAGATAAAAGAAGATTTTATTAAAACTCAAGCAGTTATGTGCATTTTAGAAAAAGTATATAATTTATATCCTAATATCTCAAATACTGAAATATTATATAATTTCTTAGAAGATGTTTTAGGGATGATAGAAAAAACTAAATATCCTAAAAGTTTACTTTTATTGTTTGAAGTAAAACTTTGGTATTTACTTGGTATTAATCCAAATTTTACAAGTTGTGTTGAATGTGGTAATCATCTTGAAAATGGAGTTTTAAATGTAAATTGTGGCGGTTTCTTGTGTCAAAATTGTAGTACATTATTTGATGTTGATTTAAACGTTAATGAATCAACGATATTAAAATATTTATATTATATCAAAATGGAAAAAATAGATGAACATTTTTTAGAATTAGTTGAACCATTTTATAACCAAATTACACACATTGTCGACAAATATTACACAAAACATTTAGATTTTTACAATAAAAGCAAAGAAGTATTTTACAAGGTCATCTAAAAAAGATGGCTTTTTTTAATATTTGATTTACTTTTTGTTAATAATATGTTATAATAAGAATGATATATTGGGTTATTATGCCCATAAAAGGAGTAATGTTTATGATTATTCATAAAATAAAAGGACTTCATCTAAAAGGTAAAAGAAACATTTCTTTAGCTAATGGAGTGCAAGAGTATTTAAATCCGAAATATGTATACATTCCACTTACCAATGGAGTAGTTGCATACCGCAGTGTTGTTGCTGTTGGTGATGAGGTGCTAAAAGGGCAAGTTGTTGCTTTAAGAGAAGACCGTTATGCTCATCCGATTCATAGTGCTATTTCTGGAAAAGTTATTGGTATTAAGAAAATGTGGCATGAATCAGGTAAAATGGTTGAAACTTTAGAAATTGAAAACGATTATCAAGAAAAGGTTGTTTCTACTTGGGGCCAAAGTTTAGATCTTAATTTATTAACAAAAGAAGATATTGTTGAAAGAGTTAAAAGTTGTGGAATTGTTGGTTTAGGTGGAGCAGGATTTCCAACCTTTGTTAAGTATATGGTTCCCCGCAAACAAAAACTTTTAATCGTTAATGGAGTAGAATGTGAACCATATTTATCATGTGATAGTATTTCAATTCGTCGTCATATTGATAAATTAATTCGCGGAATAAAATACGTTTTAAAAGCTATTGGGGCTAAAAAATGTGTTATTGCGGTTAAGAAAGATAAAAAAGAAGTTCTAGAAGTTTTAAATAAAGAATTAAAAAAATATAAACAAATTGATATTTTTAAAGTGGGAAATTATTATCCAGCTGGTTGGGAACGTTCAATTGTTGAAAAAGTTACCAAAAAACATTATATGTTTTTGCCATCTGAAATTGGAGTCATTGTTGATAATGTACAAACAATTATATCTGTGTGCGAAGCAGTTGAGGAAAATAAACCTTTAATCGAAAGAATGATTACTGTTTCTGGAGAAGGTATTAGTTCACCTCAAAATTTCTATACTAAAATTGGAGTTCGTTCAAGAGAATTAATTGTTAGATCAGGTGGATATCTTGATGAAGAAAAAGAAGGATATATGATTGCTGGAGGTCCAATGACTGGTAAAACAGTTTTAGATGATTCCTTGGTTGTTTCTTCAACCCTTGGTGGGATTATTGTTTTAGATCGTAAGGAAGGTTTAAAACAACCATGTATGGGTTGTGGTAAATGTTCATTAGCGTGTCCAGCATATTTGGTGCCAACCGAAATAAGAAAAGCTTATGAACAAAAAGATTTTGTTGCATTAGGCAAGTTACATACAATGGATTGTGTTAAATGTGGACTTTGTTCATACGTTTGTCCATCGCGAGTAGATATTACATATTATGTTAGTCTTGCTAAAAACGATTTAAAAAATTATCAATCAGTTAATAATAAGAAAGGAGACAAATAATGGCTAAGAAATTTGTATTAGAAAAAGCTCCTTTCATAAGAAGTGCTGACGAACAAACTTTGACAACTAGTCAAATGATGAAGTATCTTGTTATAGCTTTAATTCCAATAATTGTTTTTGGATGGTTAAAAAATGGATTATTACCATACATTAATCAATTTATGAATTTAAATACTGATCTTATTCCGTATTTAGATAGTTCGATAAAAGTATCACTATTAGAAATGTTATATCCTCTTATTTTTGTATTATGTGGTGGATTATTTAGTATCGGATTAGAGGGATTGTATTTCTTTTTATTTAGATATTATTTTCCAAATAAGTATACAACACCTAAAAAAGACTGGAATTTAAAGACAATATACAATGAAGTAAAATATTCATATGCGGTGATACCTGGTTTACTTTTAGCATTAATTTTACCAGTTAATACACCACTTTATGTGTTATTTTTTGGTTGTTTCTTTGCGAATATTGTATTTAAAATGCTATATGGAGGATTTGGACGAAATGTTTTTAATCCGGCTTTAATTGCTTATGCGATTATTACTTTAGCATTTTGGGGAGTTATTTCTGAAAATGGAGGTTCTTTAAATGCTTTAGAGGTAGTAACTGGAGCTACTCCTTTAAATAATTTTAAAAATTTATCTGAAATGACTTATGAAAATGCAGTTGCCCCATATGGAAACTTATGGTCATTCTTTTTAGGATTTATTCCTGGAGCGATTGGAGAAACATCGAGTATTTTAATTATTTTAGCGTTCGTTTATTTAGTTATTAAAAAAGTAATTACTCCAATTATTCCGGTATTTTATGTAGGAACAGTATTTTTAATTTCTACAATTATTATGTTTGTTAATGGATATGGTATATGGTATCCATTATTACAAGTGTTAAATGGTGGATTATTATTTGGAGCGGTCTTTATGGCAACTGAACCAGTAACTACTCCTCGTTCTCCGAATGGGAAAGCAATTTATGCGATTTTTGTCGGAATATTTACGATGATATTCAGATTGTTTGGTAGTTTACCAGGTGGAGTTGGAACAGCTATCTTACTGGTATGTTTATTTAGTGGAATAATAGATCGTTTTTCTGCCAAAATTCGTATGCATCGAACTAACTATAAAAATGCTTTAAGATATTTATTAGTTTTAATTGTAGTAGGATTGCTAATTACTTATATAGTTTTAAGGGCTAAGGTATAGGTGGTTTCTATGAATAAAAATGAAAAAAATATGCCAAAAACTTTAAAACTAAGTTTATTCTTATTGATTCTTGGAATGATATCAGGAGGATTATTAGCGGTTGTAAATAATTATACTAAAGATATTATTGAACAAAACGCTTTAAATGAGGCTTATAGAGATATAATTGATGTTGGAATTATAGCTGAAAGTATAAAAGAAGTAGAAACTTCAAAAGAAGAAGGAATCGAAAAAATATATCGTGGAAACAATCTAGATAATATTCCTTGTTATATTTTTGTAGTTAATGATAAAAATGCATATACAACTGTTAAAACAATTATAGTTGTAGAAGTTGTAAGTGAAAAAATTGTTGGTATGAAAGTATTACCAGGAGCTACAACTCATAATTTTGATAATAAGTTTGTTGATAATGACTTTGGAGTTGTTGGAGAATCGATTTATGATTCTAGTAAATATTTTGAAGTTGTTACAGGAGCGACTGCTTCTAGTAATTCTGTTAAAAATTGTTTAACTAAAGTTGAACAACAAATTGCTTTAATGGGTGGTAAAATAGTTATTAAATCATATTCTCAAAGATTACCTGAATATACAAACTTTGAGTATGTATTTGAAATTAGAGGAACAAAAGTTAGTTTATTACTTGAATATAACGATGGAAATAAAACATTCAAATATTTAAATACATTAAATGGTAATTTAACTGATGATGAAATATCTGAATGTGTTGCGTTAGCACAAAGTAAAATGCCAACAAACATTATAAGAAATGTTTATAAAGATAGTACAGGAACAACCCTTACTCTTGTGACTGATAAAGGATATATGGGCGAAATTGTTGCGGAAGCAAAAATTTATAATAATCAAATCGTTAGTTTTAAACTGATTTCTAGTAAAGAAAATTACCATAAAAATCCTGATTATACTTATGATGGTAATGTTGAAGATTATATTTTTGAACAATATTCATTAGGTATTAAGAATACAGTTGTTACAGGAGCTACTGTTACATCAAAAGCTATAAATTATCTTTTATTGCTTGCTGATGAGTATATCAATAGTTTAGGAGGTACTAAATAATGGATAAAGTATCGAAAAAAACTATTTTATTAAACGGAATATTTAAACAAAATTCGGTATTTGTATTAACTCTAGGGATGTGTCCAACTCTTGCGGTTACGACATCACTTGAAGGTGCAATTGGAATGGGTTTTGCTTTATTATTTGTTTTAATTTTTTCTAATATTTCTATATCTTTAGTTAGAAAAATTGTACCAAATGAAATAAGAATTCCTGTTTATATTGTTATTATTGCAACCTTTGTTACAATTGTTGAAATGTTATTAAATGCTTACTTACCGGATTTGTATGACAAACTTGGAGTATTTGTATCTTTAATAGTTGTAAATTGTATTGTTTTAGGTAGAGCTGAAGCTTTTGCTTCTAAAAATAATCCAATTGATTCGTTATTAGATGCAATCGGAAGTGGATTAGGTTTTGTATTTGCTTTGATGATTGTCGCAACAATTAGAGAGATATTAGGTGTAGGAACACTAACTATTTGGGGTTCAATACAAGTTAATTTTATGCCAATTTTTACTGCACTTGGAATTAAACCAGCCCCATTCTTTGTAAGCAATCCTGGAGCATTTATTGTGTTAGCATTTTTGATAGGAATATTCCAATCGGTTGCTATTTATCGTAAAAAAATGAAATCAAGAAAGGTGGCCTAATATGGAACTTGCGTTAATTGCTTTTATGGCTTTTTTAACTGAAAATGTTGTTTTATATCGTTTTATGGGTATTTGTCCTTTTCTTGGTGTTTCTAAGAAGAAGTCATCAGCAATTGGAATGGGGCTTGCGGTAATATTCGTTATCGTTCTATCTTCAATTGTTACCTGGCTTTTATATCATTATGTTCTTAAACCACTAGATTTGGTTTATTTAAGAATTATTGTATTTATTCTTGTGATTGCTTCCTTAGTACAAATTGTTGAAATGTTTATTAAAAAATTTACTCCAAGCTTATATCGTGCACTTGGAATTTATTTGCCACTAATTACAACAAATTGTGCTGTATTAGGAGTTGCAACACTAGTTATAAATTATGATTATAATTTTATTCAAATGTTAATCTTTTCATTATTTTCAGGGTTGGGATTCCTATTTGTAATGTTTATTTTTTCAAGTTTAAGAGAAAAAATTAACGAATATAATGTGCCTGAAGGATTTAGAGGTATTCCGATTGCGTTAATTACCGCGGCAGCAATGGCAATTATTTTTGCAAGACTTGGAGGTATAATCTAATGTATATTGTATATGCCTTAATTGTTCTTGGTGGACTTGGTTTGTTATTAGGATTATTAATTGGATTATGTAATAAATTTCTTTTTGTTGAACAAAACAACTATGTTGAAGAAGTATATGAACTTTTGCCTAAAGTAAATTGTGGAGTTTGTGGTAATCCAGGATGTATGCAAATGGCTGAAGCAATTGTTGAAAAGGGAGTATCAGTTGATTTATGTCGTCCATGTAAAATGGAAAATAAAGCGGCAATTTTGGAAATTCTCGCAAAACAAAAAGAAGAGTTAAAAAAATAACAATTTTTACTTTACAAATGTTTGAAAAAATGTTATAATAAGAAATGTGTTATGATGAAAAAAGAGTAGAAATATGAAAATTATAGAGAGCTTTTGATGGTGGAAATAAGGCATTATAGTATTTTGAAAGGAATTTTCGGAGCATTTATTTTAGCAAAGTGATCACTATTATTAGTGGTAAGAAGGGTGGAACCGCGGGTAAAACTCGTCCCTTAAGTCTCGTAACTTTATGTTATTTTGAGACTTTTTTATTTTATTAAGTGAAAGGATAGTTTTTATGGAAAAAATGACAATGGAAAAACTTGTTGCTTATTTAAAAGAACGAGGATTTGTTTATCAAGGTAGTGAAATTTATGGGGGACTTGCTAACGCATGGGATTATGGTCCGCTAGGAGTAGAATTAAAAAATAATATTAAACGAGCATGGTGGAAAAAATTCGTTCAAGATTCGGAATATAATGTTGGACTAGATGCAGCAATCTTAATGAATACTGAAACTTGGGTTGCGAGTGGTCATATTGGGGGATTTAGCGATCCGTTAATTGACTGTAAACAATGTCATAGTAGATATCGCGCTGATAAATTAATTGAAGACTTTACAAATGGAGAACAAACAGGTGATGGATGGAGTAATGAAGAATTATTCAATTTCTTAAAAGATAATCATATTGGTTGTCCAAGTTGTGGAGCTCATGATTTTACAGAAATTCGTAAGTTTAACTTAATGTTTAAAACTAACCAAGGGGTTATTGAAGATGCTAAAAATACTGTTTATTTACGTCCAGAAACTGCCCAAGGTATTTTTGTAAACTTTAAAAATGTTCAAAGAACAACTCGTAAAAAAGTGCCATTTGGTATTGGACAAGTTGGTAAGAGTTTTAGAAATGAAATTACTCCAGGTAACTTTATCTTCCGTACGCGAGAATTTGAACAAATGGAACTTGAATTCTTCTGTAAACCAGGAACAGATTTAGAATGGTTTGATTACTGGAAAGCAGAATGTAAAAATTTCTTACTTGAACTTGGTTTAAAAGAAGAAAATTTACGTACAAGAGATCACGAAAAAGAAGAACTTGCATTCTATTCAAACGCAACAACTGACTATGAATTTAAATTCTTATTTGGTTGGGGAGAATTATGGGGAATTGCTGATCGTACTAATTATGATTTAGGGGTTCACCAAGAACATTCAAAAACTAATTTAGAATATTTAGATCCAGAAACTAATGAGAAATACTTACCATATGTTATTGAACCAAGTGTTGGGGTAGAACGTTTATTACTTGCGGTTATAACTAATGCGTATGAAGCGGAAGATTTAGGTGATGGAGATATTCGTGAAGTATTACACTTTACACCTGCTTTAGCACCATATAAAGTTGCGGTATTACCACTAGTAAACAAATTAAATGATAAAGCAAAAGAATTATATCAAAAACTTCGAAAAGTTATGCCTTGTGACTTTGATACAAGTGGTAAAATTGGTAAGAGATATCGTCGTCAAGATTCAATTGGTACTCCATTCTGTGTAACTGTCGATTTTGACACTTTAGAAGATGATACTGTAACAGTTCGCGATCGTGATACAATGGAACAAGTTAGAGTTAAAATTAGTGAACTTGTTAACTATTTAATTGATAAAATAAATTAATTTAAGAAAAAAAGAGTAAAAAAACGCACTTCTGCGTATTATATATAATGTAGGAAAGGAGTAAA
Organism: Bacilli bacterium; assembly: GCA_017463365.1. Classification (GTDB taxonomy): domain Bacteria; phylum Bacillota_I; class Bacilli_A; order ML615J-28; family CAG-313; genus HGM10611. Next base: position 25,321 of record JAFTPH010000050.1, on the reverse strand, counting down.
GAAATGATTTCGCAAAATATTATTAATCAAATTATTGAAAATGTTGATATTGTAGATACTGTTGGATCATATTTACCCCTAACTCCGAAAGGTAAAAATTACTGGGCAGTATGTCCGTTCCACAATGATAGTAATCCTTCAATGTCAGTTAGTAGAGAAAAGAAGTTTTTTAAATGTTTCAGTTGTGGGACAAGCGGTAATGTAATTGCTTTTGTTCAAAAATATGAAAATATTGCTTATTACGAGGCTGCTCATAAACTTGCTTTAAAAGTTGGTCTTAAGGTTGAAGAGTTTGATACTCCTGAATATCGAAAAAATAAACAATATTATTTGGCAATGGATGAGGCAAAGAATTTTTATCAGTTTTATCTTCATAATACTGCTGAAGGCTTAAAAGCTAAAGCGTATTTAGAACTAAGAGGAATAACTGAAGAGATTATTGATAAATTTCAAATTGGACTAGCTCCAAGTTCTTATGATTATTTACATAAAGCTTTATTAGAAAAAAATGTTGGTTTTATTGAACAAAACGATTTAGGTTTAGTAAGAGAAAATGATAAGGGAGAATATTATGATGTTTTTCGTAATCGTATAATTTTTCCTCTAACTAACCATGAAGGACAAACAGTTGGATTAAGTGGAAGAATATATTTGGATAATGATAAAAATGCAAAATATTTAAACTCACAGGAAAATGATATTTTCCATAAAGGTGAAATATTATATAACTATCATCAAGCTACTTTATCTATTAAAAAACTTGATGAAGTTTATGTTTTTGAAGGGTTTATGGATGTTATTGCGGCTGAAAAAGCTGAAATATCAAATGCTGTTGCAACTATGGGTACAGCTCTTACAAAAAATCATATTAAGAGTTTAACAAATTTAACTAAAAATATTGTCTTATGTTTTGATGGTGATGATGCTGGTATTTCAGCAACTAAAAAAGCAGCAGAAATATGTTCCAGCATGAATGTTTTACCATATGCAGCTCTTTTACCAGATGGTCTTGATCCTGATGAATATTTACAAAAATATGGTAAAGAGGCTTTAAAAAATTATTTACAAGAACATAAAGTAAATATTTATGATTATTTGTATAATTTATCAAAAAATAATTTGGTAATTGAAGATATTGAAAGTGTTGAACGTTTCAAAAAAAATGTTTTTGATATTTTAAGAAAAGCCAAATCTACGACTTTATCTGAGTTTTATTTAAAAAAGATGAGTGTCGAACTTGATTGTGATATTAATTCTTTAATTGCTGATTTTGGTAAGGCTACTCCATTTGTAAATAATATTAAACCAGAAAAGGTTAAAGTTGATAAACCGAAAAGAACTTTAAAACCAAAAATTTATAAAGCTTTAGAGGTTATTATTAAGACATCACTAAAAAATAAAGATGTTTTAAAAGATTATTATCGATTAACCGAAAATAAATATATTTCTGACGCAATGCCGTATTGTACAATTATTGATCAAATTAGTTTTGAATACGATTTAGTAGGTGCAATAGATATTGATAAGATTAAAGATAAACTTGAAAGTTATTCGGAAGCATATGATTGTTTTGAGAAAATTATTAATAATCGTTTAATTGATGAAAACAATATGGATGCGTGTAGTGAATGTATAAATACAATCGTTGAATATTGGGAAAATGAGAAACGAAAAGAATGTTTCGAAAATGCTTTGAAAGATGATCAAAAGTGTGATGATTTGATTAAAGTAGTTCGTAAACAACATAAATTAAAGGAGAATATGTAATGGATAATTATAAAGATGAATTAGCGATACTTAAGGAATTTGCGGAAAAGAAACAATATGTTCCATTAAGTAAAATCATTGAAGTATTTAAAGATCCAAGTGAAGAAGTATTAGATGAAGTTATTAGATACTTAGAAAATGAAAATATCGAAATAACTAGAGAAAGTGATGAAGCTCCAAGTGAAGAAGAACTTTTAATCGAAAAAGTTGATGATGATTTCGAAGCATTCGCTGATGGAGAAGAAGCTGAAATCGATGAAGAATTAGAAGAATTAGCAGCAGTTGTTGAATCAGAAATTAAAGTTGCTGATTTTGAAGACTTCATGCCAACTAATCATCAAGCTGATGATCCAGTTAAAATGTATTTAAGAGATATTGGACAAATTGAATTATTAACAATTAACCAAGAATCTGAGTTCGCAAGAACTGTTCAAGAAGGACTTGTGTGTCAAGAAAAAATTGATACTTTTAGAAAACTAAATAAACCAATTGATCCTGAAGAAATGGAAATGTTAAGAGAAAAGATTGAAATGGGTAACCAAGCACGTGATATCTTAATTGAATCTAACTTACGTTTAGTAGTTTCGATTGCGAAACGTTATTTAGGACGTGGACTTCCATTCCTTGATTTAATTCAAGAAGGTAATATGGGGTTAATGAAAGCTGTTTTAAAATTTGACCCAACTAAAGGTTTCAAATTTTCAACATATGCTACTTGGTGGATTAGACAATCAATCACTCGTGCAATCGCTGACCAAGGTCGTACAATTCGTATTCCTGTTCATATGGTAGAAACAATCAATAAATTAATGAGAATTACTCGTAAATTAACACAAGAAAAACGTCGTGAACCGACTCCTGAGGAAATTGCTGCTGAAATGAAGATTTCAGTTGATAAAGTTCAACAAATTCAAAAGATTGCCCAAGAACCTATTTCTTTTGACGCAACCGTTGGGGAAGAAGATGATTCTAATTTAGGAGATTTCATTGCTGATACTGAAACTTTAAATCCTCTTGAATTTACCCAAACTAAGAGTTATCGTGAAGAAATTGAAGCTGTTCTTCAAACATTAACTCCTAGAGAAGAAAAAGTAATTAGACTTCGTTATGGTTTAGATGACAATCATCCACGTACTTTAGAAGAAGTAGGACGTGAATTTGGGGTAACAAGAGAAAGAATTCGTCAAATTGAAGCAAAAGCGATTCGTAGACTTCGTCATCCTAGCCGTTTAAAGAGACTTCAACAACACCGTCATTAGTATGAAATTATCTAAAAGAATAAGTAAAATTCTTGAATTTATTGATGTTAATGATAAAGTTGCAGATATTGGATGTGACCATGGATATTTAGGACTTGGTTGTATTGAAAAAGGGGTGTCTTTTTTACAAAATATTGATAATAAAAAAGGCCCTTTAGATACAGCTAAAAGGAACCTTAAAGATTATGAACATGAAAATGTTATTTATACATTATGTGACGGATTAGATGGCTTACATGAAAATATCGATACTGTAGTAATTAGTGGTATGGGTGGAGATCTAATTTCTCAAATTATTAAGAAAAATTTAAGTAAAGCTCTAAAACTTAAAAAAATAATATTAGTTGCTCATACCAAAGTTCAATTTCTTCGTTCAGAGATTATGGATAATTTTAAAATAATCGATGAAACGTTAGTTGAAGATAATAAAAAAATATATGAAATTATGATTTTAAACCCATCGCCAGATAATAACTATTCTTATGAAGATATTATGTTCGGTCCAATATTAAGAACAAAGAAGGAAGATTTATTTATTAAAAAATTAAATAAACGTCTTGATGAGTTAAATAATATTTTAGCGATAACAAGTGAAAATGAGGCGCTTATTAAAGAAAGAATTAAAATAATGGAAATTCTAAAATAAAAAAACACCTTTTAAAAAGGTGTTTTTAACTTTAGAAAGACTATTCTTCTACGATAGCACCAACTGGGCAACTACCTTCACATGCACCACAATCGATACATGCATCAGCATCAATAACGTAGATGTCTCCTTCTTTAATGCATTCAACTGGGCAAGATGCTGCGCAACTACCACAAGCGATGCAACTGTCAGTAATTTTTCTAGGCATAGTAGACCTCCTTACAATTGTTATAACAATATTTTACATAAAAAATAAAAATAATTCAAGCATTTAGTCAATTAAATTTATAAAACAATGGAAAGGTAATGAAAATATGATAAAATTAACGGAAAAAGAATTGTATGATGTGATTATAAAAATTAAAAATACGCATGATGAAAGTCTTATAAAAATATTAAAATATAATTTTGGTGAATACATTTTGAATGTTTCAAAAAAATATGCTTATGTTGATAATGATATTGATGAATTAATTGAAGTTGGTTTTACATATCTGCTTGATATTATTGATAACTATAAATTTGACAGTTATAATGGTTTTATAACTTTATTTAAAACTCGTCTAAAAAATGGAATTGTTAATGAAGTAATTGGAGTGAAAAAATAAAAATATGTTTAACTTGTAAAAAAAGTAAATTTAAGATATAATATATGAGGTAAAAGGAGTGTATTAATTATGAAACTTGGTTTAGCTATAACTTTAATTGTTGTTGCTTTATTAGTAGGATTAGTAGTTGGATTCTTTGTATCAAGAAAATTATTCCAAAGAGAACTTGAAAAAAATCCACCGGTTACAAGAAGTATGATTCGTACTATGTATATGCAAATGGGACGTAAACCTTCTGAAAAAGATATTAATCGTGTAATGGAATCAATGAATATAAAAGAACCAGCACCTAAAAAAACTAAAAACAACAAAAAAGAAGATAAAAAAACAAAATAAGAAATCTATTTCGATTTCTTTTTTTAGTTAATTGTGTTATAATTAAAAAGATGGAGGTTAGTTATATGAACCAAAAATATGATGTAATATTAGTAGGAGCAGGGCCAACAGGGATTTTTTCAGCATATGAATTAATGCTTAAAGCTCCAAATTTAAAAGTTTTATTAGTTGATAAAGGACACGATATTTATAACCGAAAATGTCCAATTTTAGAAAAGAAAATTAAACAATGTCCAAAAAATAAAGATGGTCATTCAGCATGTAGTCCAAGTTGTTCAATGACAAGTGGATTTGGTGGATGTGGAGCTTATTCAGATGGTAAGTTTAACATTACTAGTGAGTTCGGTGGTTGGATGGGTGATTATCTACCGGAGGAAGAAGTTTTAGATTTGATTAATTATGTTGATGAAATTAATTTAAAACATGGTGCTCCAACTGAACTTACTGATCCATATACTAAAGAAGTGTATGAATTTGAAAAATTAGGAATGGCTCATGGACTTAAATTGTTGCGTAGTAAAGTACGTCATTTAGGAACAGAAAACAATTTAAAAGTGTTAACAAATATTTTTGAAGAAATGAAAGGGCATATTGATTATGCTTTTGAAACAGACGTTGTCGATATTATTGTGGAAGATAATACAGTTAAAGGAATTATTACCAATAAGAATGAAACAATTTTTGCTGATTATGTTTTACTTGGGGTTGGTCGTGCAGGATCTAATTGGTTAACTCATGCATTATCAAAACATGATATTACGTTTACAAACAATAAAGTGGATATTGGTGTTCGTGTTGAAACGAATAATATTATTATGGATGAAATTAATCGTTCATTATATGAAGGTAAATTTGTTTTTAACACGAGTGTTGGAACAACTGTAAGAACTTTTTGTTCAAATCCAAGTGGACATGTGGTGGTAGAAAATCATCATGGAGTAATGGTATGTAATGGTCATGCTTTTAGTGATATTCGTTTAGGAAGTAAAAATACTAACTTTGCTTTACTTGTATCATTAGAATTTGATACACCGTTTAAAGATCCGAATGGATTTGCTGAAGAAGTATCTAGTTTGGCTAATAAATTAAGTAATGGTGGAGTTATTGTTCAAAAATATGGTGATATCAAAAAAGGTCGTAGATCTACACAAAAACGTATTGATGAAGGATTTGTTAAACCAACTTTAAAAGAAGCGGTTCCTGGTGATTTAGGATTAGTGTTACCATACAATGTTATGAAATCATTAATTGAAATGGTTGAAGCTTTAAATTATGTTACGCCTGGTATTGCTAGCGACCATACATTATTCTATGGGGTAGAAGCAAAATTCTATAGTGATCGTCCTCTAGTTGATAACAATTTTGAAACTCAAATTAAAAACCTATATGTAGGTGGAGATGGAGCGGGGATTACAAGAGGGCTTGCACAGGCAGGTGCGAATGGTGTAAAAATAGCAAGAAGTATTATTAATAAATAGGTGAATAAAATGAATATTAATTTAGATATAGAAAAAATCTTAGTAAGTGAAGAAGCGATTGTTCAAAGATGTAAAGTTTTAGCAAAACAAATTAGTGAAGATTATGAAGATAAGAAACCGATATTGATTTGTCCATTAAAAGGCGCGGTCTCATTTTTTGCTCATTTATGTGAACAAATGACGATTCCAATGGTATATGATTTTATCAAAGCATCTAGTTATGCGGGGACCCAGTCAACTGGAATTGTAAATATTTCTTATATGCCTACGACTCCTTTAAAGGATCGACATGTTATTATTGTTGAAGATATTATCGACACAGGTCGTACTTTAAGTGCTGTCGTTGAAGAGCTTAAAAAAGAAGGACCAGCATCAATCGAACTTGCTTGTTTATTAGATAAACCTTCGATGCGTAAAGTTCCATTAGAAGCTAAATATACAGGATTCGTTATTCCTAATGAATTTGTAGTTGGTTTCGGACTTGACTATAATGAAGAATATCGTAATTTACCATATGTTGGAGTTTTAAAACCAGAAGTTTATACAAAATAAAAAAGGAACGAAAGTTCCTTTTTTATTTCTTATTCAAATTAATTTTTGATTCTTCGCCTTTAAATAATCGTTTAATATTCTCTCTATGAGTAAATATAAAAACAAACCAAATGATAATTACTACCCCTATTAAAATCCAATCAAATGGTTGATGCATAAGAAGTGGGGTTACAAAACTAAATACTAAAGCAGTAGTTACAGCCATTATTGAACTTAGTGATACATATTTAGTAATTAGTACAGTAATCAAAAATGCTAGTAATGTAGGTATTGCAATAAGTGGTGCATAGCTACAAATTATACCAGCTGAGCATGCAACTCCTTTTCCACCTTTGAAGTTAGCGAAAATCGGAAATAGATGACCAATTACGGCCATTAGACCATAAGTTAACAAAGGAAAATGGCAGTATTTGTCTAAACTAAAAATTCCTACCTTGAATAAGATAATTATAACACTTGCTTTAAGGGCATCAAGGATAAAAACAATTAGTCCATATTTAAGTCCTAAGACTCTTAAAACGTTAGTTGCGCCCATATTTTTGCTGCCATATTCACGAATATCTATACCTTTACACACCTTGCTAATTATCAAGGCATTAGGGACAGAACCGAGCAAATAAGATGCGATTAATAACAGTATTTCTACTAAGATTTCCATTTGGTAATCTCTCCTTTTTTAATTTCTGAAATATTATATCACAAGTCTTTTGAAAATGCTATAAAAGTGATTTTAAAATGTTTAAAAATTAATATAAAAAAAGAATAAAATTTATTGCAAAAAAATAACAAATATGTTATAATAAATAAAAAGGAAAAAAATAAAAAAGGAGTAGAGAATTATGGCTAAAACAACTACTAATCAATACAATGAAGAGTCAATACAAGTCTTAGATGGTCTAGAAGCGGTACGTAAAAGACCGGGGATGTATATTGGATCAACAGATTCACGTGGATTACATCATTTAGTATGGGAAATTGTGGATAACGCAATTGATGAAACTCTTGCTGGATATGGTTCACATATTGTTGTTCGTATTCATCAAGATAATAGTGTTGAAATTGCCGATAATGGACGTGGTATCCCTACTGGAAATCACAAAAGCAATGGGCTTCCTACTCCACAAGTAATTTTTAATACGCTACATGCCGGAGGTAAATTCGATGGTAATGGAGCTTATAAAGTTTCTGGGGGTTTACACGGGGTAGGTTCTAGCGTTGTAAATGCCTTAAGTGAATATTTAGAAGTTACAATTCATCGTGATGGTAAAATTTTCTATCAACGTTATTTAAATGGGGGTAGAACAATTGAAAAAGTAAAATGGTTAGGAAAAACTAATCGTAGTGGTTCAATTATTAAATTTAAACCAGACAAAAAAGTTTTTTCAACAACAATATTTGATTATAAAACAATTGCTACTAGATTAAAAGAAAGTGCATATCTAATTAAGGGCTTAAGAATTGATTTAATTGATATGCGTAGTGGTAATGCTGAAAGCTTCCATTATGAAAATGGAATTGTTGAATTTGTTAAGAGTTTAACTACTGGAAAAGAAGCAATTCATGAACCTACTTTCTTTAGTGGAGAATATGGTGGAATTTATATTGAAGCTTCTATGCAATATACTAGCAAATCATATAACGAAAACTTACTATCATTTGTTAACAATATTCGTACTCGTGATGGTGGAACTCATGAAACAGGGTTTAGATCAGCATTAACTAGAGCGTTTAATGAACATGCAAGAATGATTGGACTTCTTAAAGAAAAAGATCCAAACTTAGATGGGGCAGATATTCGTGAAGGCTTAACAGCTATTCTTTCTATTCGTGTTCCTGAAAATTTATTACAATTCGAAGGACAAACAAAAAATAAATTAGGAACGACTGAGGCAAGAAATGCTGTTGAAATGGTTATAACTGAAAAAGTTAAATTCTTCCTTGCTGAAAAAGGTGAAATTTCAACTATTTTAATTAACAATGCTATAAAAGCCTCTAAAGCAAGAGAAGCTGCCAGAAAAGCACGTGATGAAGCTCGTATGGTTAAACAAAAAACATCTAAACCAACTAACCTTTTAGGTAAGCTTACTCCAGTTCAAGTTAATAATCCTAAACTTAATGAACTATTCTTAGTCGAAGGGGATTCAGCTGGTGGTTCTGCTAAACAAGGGCGTGATCGTACTTTCCAAGCTATTTTACCTTTAAGAGGTAAGGTTATTAATACTGAAAAAGCAAAAATTGATGAAATTCTAAAAAATGAAGAAATTTTAACAATGATTTCAACAATTGGAGCTGGATTTGGGCAAGACTTCGATATTTCGAAATGTAATTATAATCGTATCATTATCATGACCGATGCTGATACCGATGGTGCCCATATTCAAATTCTATTGCTTACTTTCTTCTTCAGATACATGACTGAACTTGTTGAAGCAGGTAAGATTTATATTGCGACTCCACCACTATATAAGATTGCTACTAAAAATACTGTTGAGTATGCTTGGAGTGATGAAGAATTACGTGCGAAGATCGCAAATCAAAAAAATGTTACAATCCAACGTTATAAAGGACTAGGAGAAATGAATCCGGATCAATTGTGGGAAACTACAATGGATCCTGCAAGAAGAACTTTAGTACAGGTTAGAATTGGCGATTATGGAAGTGCTGATAATCGTGTAAGTGTTCTAATGGGAGATGATGTAGAACCTCGTCGTGAATGGATTGATAATAATGTTGTATTTGAATTTGATGATAATTTTGTATTGGAGGATTTAGTAGAAGATGAGCAGTAAAAGTTTAAGTAGTATTATTGAACGTTTTGCAACAGAAACTCTAATTCAAGAAGATTTAGAAAATATTTTTGGTGATTGTTTTGGTAGATATTCAAAATATATCATTCTAGAACGTGCTTTACCAGATGTTCGTGATGGATTAAAACCAGTACAACGTCGTATTTTATATGCATTATATCGTTTAAAAATGACTTCAGATAAGCCATATAAAAAATCTGCACGTGCGGTTGGGGAAGTAATTGGGAAATTTCATCCCCATGGTGATACATCGGTTTATGATGCGATTGTCAGAATGAGTCAAAACTGGAAAACATTATTGCCACTTATTGATATGCATGGTAATAATGGTAGTATTGATGGAGACTCTGCTGCCGCAATGCGTTATACAGAATGTCGTTTATCAAAATATGCAGAACAATTACTAGAAGATTTAGAAAAGAAAACTGTTGGTTTTGTACCAAATTTCGACGATGAAGAAATTGAGCCAACTGTTTTACCAGCTAAATTTCCAAATATTTTAGTTAATGGTGCAAATGGTATTTCAGCTGGTTATGCAACTGAAATTCCCCCTCACAATCCTGGAGAAATAATTGATGCGGTTATATATCGTATTGATAATAAAGATTGTACATTAGATGATTTATTAAAAATTGTCAAAGGTCCTGATTTTCCTACTGGCGGAATTGTTCAAGGAATTGATGGGATTAAAAAAGCCTACGCTACGGGGCGTGGGAAAATTATTGTAAAATCAAAAATTGATATTGAATCTACAAAATCAGAACATAAAATCATTGTTACGGAAATTCCATTTGATGTAGTTAAAGCTAATATGATTCGTAAAATGAACGATCAAATCACTTTAAAAGAAGTTGATGGAGTTCGTGCAATTCGTGATGAATCTGATAAAAATGGATTACGTATTGTTATTGATGTTCGTAAAGATGTTAATCCGGAATATATTGTTAACTTCTTATTAAAAACAACAGAATTACAAACATCTTATAACTATAATATGGTCGCAATTTCTAAAAGTCGTCCATTATTAATGGGACTTATTGATATTTTAGATGCTTATATTGATCATCAAAAAGATGTTATCACCAATCGTTGTAATTTTGAACTTTCGAAAGCTCAAAGAAGGTTACATATTGTTGAAGGTTTAATTTCGATGATTTCAATTTTGGATGCGGTTATTAGAACAATTCGTAATTCAAAAAACAAAAAAGATGCAAAAGAAAATATTATTACTAATTATGGGTTTACTGATTTACAAGCAGAAGCGATTGTGAATTTACAATTATATCGTTTAACAAATACTGATATATTTGAATTAAGGTCTGAAGCTAATGAACTTACAAGTCAAATTAAGAAACTTCAAAGTATTTTATCAAGTGAAGCAGCTTTATTAAAATGTATTAAAGATGAATTGCTTGAAACAAAAGAACAAATTGATTGTCCTCGTAAGACACAAATTGAAGAACATATTGAAGAAGTAAGTTATGCGAAAGAAGATTTAATTGCTCAAGAAGATGTTATGTTAATAATCTCTCATGATGGTTATATTAAACGTATGAGTAAAAAAGCCTTTGCTGCAACAGATGGACCAACTAAACTTAAAGATGGGGACGTTATTAGTGAAGTATATGAAGCAACAACGACAGATACTTTAATTCAATTTACTGATTTAGGTAACTATGTATACTTACCAATTCATAAAATACCTGAAGTTAAACACAAAGACTTTGGATACCATATTAGTACTTTGATTGGAATGGAAGCCAATGAAAAAATTGTTTTCTCAACAATTGTTAATGACTTTACTGCCGATCGTTATGCTTTAATCGCTACTAAGAATGGTTTAATTAAACGTATTAAAATTGATAAACTTGATGTTAATCGTTATTCTAAAGTGTTAAAAGCTACTAAACTTCGTGAGGGTGATAAAGTTGTAAGTGCAGATATTTGTACTGGACAATTATCTGAAGTAGTAATTTTAACCAAAGATGGATTTATGAATCGTTATGATGCTTCTGAAATTAGCGTCATTGAACCTGCTTCATTTGGTGTTAAATCAATCGAACTTAAGAATCGTCCAAATGACTATGTAGTTGGAGCTAAATATGTAACTGAAAAAGATATTATTGTCTTAGCTACAAATCGTGGGAATATTAAACGTATGCGTCCTGAGGAAATCAACAAAGGTAAGAAAAACAATGTTGGTAAGATGTACTTAAAAGTTGTTAAGTCTAATATGCATGAAGCTGTTGCTTTAAATGTTATTCATCACAAAAATGCAAATTCTGATTTAGAAAGTTATATCTTCGCAGAAAAAGGTTTTGTGCCACTAGATTATACAATTTTAAGAATTGCGATTGCCGATAATGGTCGTAAAACTGTAGCAAGTGATTTAGGTTCACCAACAGAAATTGTAATTCAACGTAATAATGCCGATTTAGACATATAGTTATTGTAAAACCAATGGATTTTTTCATTGGTTTTTAATTTATTATCATTTTTTCGTTTTGTAATTAAGTTGAAATCTTTTAAAGATTATGTTATAATAGAGAACGTATTATTTGGAGGATTTACTATGTTTAAAGTTGCTATTGATGGACCAGCCGGAGCTGGAAAAAGTACTATTTCAAAGATTGTGGCTGAGAAGTTAGGTTATCAGTATATTGATACAGGAGCAATGTATCGTGCGGTAACTTATAAAGCACTTAAACTAGGATTAGATCTAGAAGATGAAAAATCATACGATTTTTTAAACGACACTATTTTAGAAGTTGATGGAACAAAAATTTATATTGATCGCGTTGACGTTTCAACAGAAATTAGAAGTGTAGAAGTTACTACAAATGTTTCAACACCTTCAAAAATTGGGGTAGTTAGAACTTGGTTAGTTGATTATCAAAGAAAAATCAGTGAGTCTAAAAATGTTGTAATGGATGGTCGTGACATTGGAACCGTTGTACTTCCAAATGCCGATTTAAAAATCTATTTAGATGCAACTCCTGAATGTCGTGCTAAGAGAAGAATGATAGAACGTTTAGAAAAAGGTGTAGATATTTCATTTGAAGAAACTTTAGAAGAAATTAAAGTTCGTGATCATAAAGATTCTACAAGAGCAATTAGTCCATTAAAACAAGCGGATGATGCGGTATACGTAGATTCTTCAGATATGACAATTGATGAAGTTGTCAATAAAATTATTAGTTTAGTTAATGAAAGGGGCTCAGTTAAAATGAGTAATGTTAAATTTTTTGAAGGACAAGAAGTTAAAGGAATTATTAACAATGTAACTAAAGATGCAGTTTACATTGAATTAGAAGGGGAAAATAAAGCTGTTATTTATACTAATGACTTAGCAGACTATGTAGAAGGACAAAAATTAAGAGATTATTATTATGAAGGAGCAGATTTTAAAGCGTTAGTTAAACAAGTTACTAAAGATAAGAAATCTAATAATCCTTTATACATTTTATCTACAAAATTATATTCAGCAAAAGATGATATTAAAGTTTTTGAAGAATTAAAAGAAAATGATCAAGTAATTGAAGCTGAAGTAGTTAATGTTACTCGTGCAGGGGCAGACTTAAAATATAAAGAATACAATAATATCAAAATTTTCTTACCTGCTAAGAATATTGATTTAAGTGAAGAAGCTTTATATAGCTTAAGAAAACAAACAATCGAAGTATTAATTACTTTCGTTGATGTAGAAAAATTCCGTGTAACTGTATCACACACAGCAGTTATGAATAGAAAAGCTCGAATTGCTAAAGCTGAAGCAAAAGCTGCAAAAGATGCCGCTTACGCAAAATTAAGTGTTGGTGAAACTGTAAAAGGTGAAGTAGTTTCTGTATTAGACTTTGGAGCGATCGTTGATTTAGGTGAAGGTGTAACAGGATTATTACACCGTAATGAATTAGATCATAAACTTGTTCGTAACGTTAATGATTATGTAAAAGTTGGAGATACAGTAAAAGTTCAAATCATTAAAAAAGAAGATGGTAAATTAAGTTTATCTAAAAAAGCTTTAATTGATCATCCTTGGGATGTTTTAAAAGAACAATATCATGTTGGTGATGTATTTGATGGTTTAGTAACTAAAGTTATTCCTGCTGGATTAATCATCAAATTAACTGATGAATATAGTGGATTAATGCCAAGAAGCGAATATGCATGGTTAATTAATGAAAGATTAGATAACAATGTAAAAGAAGGAGAAACTATTACTGTTAAAGTAATGGAAATCGATTCTGCTAAAAAACGTGTAAGTTTATCACATCGTGCAACTTTAGCTAATCCTTGGGGAGATGTAAAGGCTCGTCGTGGTGATGTAATTACTGTTGAAATCGCATCAGTTGAAGAAAAAGGTGCAAAAGTTAAATTCCAAGAAGTTGAAGGTTTCTTACCTGTAAATGAAGTAACAGCCCAAAAGAGAATTTCTCGCGTTGACGAAGTATTTCCTGTTGGTGAAAAAGTTGAAGTTTCAGTAACTGATTGTGATACATTACGTGGAAAACTTGTTGTAAGTGCAAAACTTTTAGAAACTAAAAAAGAACGTGATGAATTTGACAGATATTATGCACAACAAGAAAAAGAATTACCTACTAATACAATTGCTGATATTTTAGGTGATGCTTTAAAAGACAAATTAAACTAGAAAGAGAATTTGAACTATGAATCGTGGAATAGTTGCGATTGTTGGTCGGCCAAACGTTGGAAAATCAAGCGTCTTTAATCGTTTGGTTCAAGATAATCTGGCTATAACCGATGATCAAAGTGGAATTACTAGAGACCGTTTATATGGTAAATGTGAATGGTTAGATCAGACTTTCAGTGTTATTGATACTGGAGGGATTGAACTTAAAAATGTTCCTTTTATGGAGGAAATTAGAGCGCAAGCTAGTCTAGCAATTGACGAAGCAGATTTAATCATCTTTGTTGTTGATGGTCGTGTAGGAATTACAAACCAAGACCGTGATGTAATGAATATTTTACATCGTAGCAAAAAACCAGTAGTTGTTGCGGCAAACAAAATCGATGATATTAAATTTATGGATAATGTTTATGAACTATATCAACTTGGTGTTGAATATGTTTTCCCAGTAAGTGCATTACATGGGATTGGTATTGGTGACATGCTTGATGAAGTGGTTCGTTTATTACCAAAAAGAAATTATAAAAAATATCCTGATACTATTGAATTTTCAATTATTGGTCAACCTAATGTTGGTAAGAGTTCTTTAACTAATGCTATTTTAGGTACAGAAAGAGTAATTGTAAGTGATGTAGCAGGGACAACAAGAGATGCAATTGATACGCCATTTGTTAGAGATGGTAAAAATTATGTTGTAATTGATACAGCTGGTATTCGTAAACAAGGTAAAGTTTATGAAAATGCGGAAAAATATAGTATGCTTAGAGCCTTAAAAGCTATTGAACGTTCATCAGTAACTTTAATTGTTTTAGATGGTACAAAAGAAATTGAAGAACAAGATAAACGTATTGCTGGATATCCACTAGATGCAAATAAAGCATGTATTATTGTTGTTAATAAATGGGATATTGTTGAAAAAGATGATAAAGCAATGAAACGATATGAAGAGAAAATTAGAGCTCATTTCTTATATTTAAGTTATGCGCCAATATGTTTTGTTTCAGCTTTAAAACGTCAAAGAATTCAAACTTTATTTGAACAAATAAATAATGTATATGAGAACTATAATCGTAAGGTTCCAACAAATATTATCAATGATGTTATTTTAGATGCGACTATTCTTAATCAAGCTCCAATTTTTAATGGAAATCGCTTAAAAGTATCGTATACTCAACAGGTGAGCGTTGCCCCACCAACCTTTGTAATGTTTGCGAATGACCCAAATTATATGCATTTCTCATATCAAAGATATTTAGAAAATAAAATTAGAGAAGTTTTCGCATTTGAAGGATCTCCAATCAAAATCATTGTTAGAAAGAAGGAAGAATAGTGAAAGTTTCAATTATTGGTGCTGGAAGTTGGGGAACAGCATTAGCCAATTTATTGGTCAGTAACAATCATCAAGTTTTAATATATGATGTTGATACAAAATTAGTTGAGGAGATAAACAATAATCATACAAATGAATCAAAATTAAAAGGTGTTAAAATAGATGTTAATGTTAGAGCGACAACTAATTTAAATGAAGTTTTAACATTTTCGAAAATCGTTGTATTAAGTGTTCCAACCAAAGTTTCAAGAATTGTTTTAAACAATATTAAAGAAACTATTACTGAAAGTAAAATTTTTGTTAATACTAGTAAAGGTATCGAACCAGATACGGGACTTAGAATTTCCGAAATTGTTTATGAAATTTTAACTGATAAGTATGTTGAAAGTTTTGTGGCATTAACTGGACCAAGTCATGCTGAAGAAGTAGCAATTGGACTTCCAACCGTTGTTACCGCAGCAAGCAATAATTTTGAAAGTGCTAAATTAATTCAACAAATTTTTAGTAACGACTTTAGTTTTAGAGTTTATACTTTAAATGACTTAGTTGGTGCAGAGCTTGGGGGAGCGTTAAAAAACATTTACGCAATTGCCTCAGGTATGCTAACTGGTTTAGAATATGGTGATAACGCTAGAGCGGCCTTAATCACAAGAGCTTTAGTTGAAATGGAACGTTTAGCTGTTGCGATGGGGGCATCATCTAAGACATTATCAGGACTTGTTGGAGTGGGAGATTTGATTGTAACTACAACATCATATCATTCACGTAACTTCCAAGCTGGTCTTGCCCTTGCTAAAGGAAACAATCTTCAAGAAGCAGTATCTTCAATACCAATGGTAGTTGAAGGAGCAAGAACAACGTTATCAGCTTATCAAATGGCTAGAAAATTAAACATTGAAACGCCAATTATTGATGCAGTGTATGACATTATTTATCAAGAAAAGAATGTAGAAGTAACTATTAAAGCTTTGATGAAACGTTCTTTAAAAGAAGAATTTACAGAATTATGATTAATTTCATAATTCTTTTTTTATTTACCAATAAAAAATCTTTTATTTGCCAATAAAAGATACAAAAAAATTGTTTAATATATGAAATAAAAATTATTAAATGTTATAATAGTTCTAGGAGGTGCATCCTATGAACGATAAGAGAATAGTTGATGGTCTCAAAAAACGCTCGGAAGAAGCTTTTGAAGAGTGCTATTATAAATACAAAAATTTGGTTTATTATGTAATCATTAAGATTACTAGAAATCGTGAATTAGCTGAAGAATTAGTTCAAGATACGTTTGTAAAGATGTATCAACAAATTGACAAATTTGATGGGAAGTATTTTCAAGCTTGGCTTTTAACCATTGCTAGAAACTTAACTTTAAATGAAATAAAGAAACAAAAATTAGAAGTTGAATTTGCTGATTATTTAGTAGCTGAAGAATTAGATACTAAAAACGAAATGAAACAGTTGCTTCATGATTTACAAGAAATTTTAAATCCAAGAGAATATGATATTTTCATTTTTAAAGTAATTTATGATATGAAGCAACGCGAAATTGCTGAATATTTAGGTATTCCGATTGGTACAGTTGGATGGACATATCAAGAAGCACTAAAAAAAGTTAAAAAAATTTATGAAAGGGGTCGATAAAATGAAACTTAGAAAACAAATTATTGAGAAGTGGTCATTAGAAACAGAAGATAATTATCACTCGCTTAGAGATAAAGTTACTTTTTCTGATCCTAGAACTTATAAAAAACATTTATTAGTAAAAAGTATTTCTGTTGCTTTTGCAAGCCTTGTGTTAGTTTGTACAATTGTCGGAATTGCAGTTGGCTTTGGAAATAATAGAGATTTCATGGGGGGAATGGATGCAGCGCCTAGTCAGCCTTCAGGGGGAAGCGGGGAAAGCTTTGCTCCGGAATATAATAAACCCGGTGTTGATGACGAAAATGATAATGTTGCATCAGATGGAGATAGCGAACCGGGATTAAGTGATAAAACAGAAGGTAATTCTGAATATATTTCATTTATTCAAAATATTAGTCAAAATAAGATAGATACCTCAAGTATTAGTATTGTTACTTATATTGATCAAAAAAATATGTATTATATTAAAGATTTTACAGATATTGCTAATTATTTTAATTCTTTAAAATATGAAAAAATAAGTGATGATATTTTTGAAAATGAATCAAATTATCAATATCAATTAACAATTAATAATGATTGGCTTTCAATATATTTTAATGAAGATGATATTGTAGCTTTTAAATATGAATATGTATTTATTGAATATAAAGTTGATGTTGATAATCTTTATGAAGTTTTAAAGGAATTTTTACCAAATTAGTCACAAATACCTAGATGTTTCATATATTATATTGAGGTGTATATAAGTGATGAATAAAGCATTAAATTTTATTTCTGAAAACAATATTCAACCAGAGGCATTGTTTGCTTTAGTTGATAAGGTGCAAAGAATGGATTTAAGTAATGAAACTAATATTAGACAAATAATTAGAGCGGTTGCTGAAATGGCAAACCGAAAGATTGATAAACAACAAGAAGACCGAATTGTTTATGAAATTCTAAAAAATGGGGTTAATGAAAACATATTTGATATGATATAAAATAGTTGCCAGTAATACTGGCAACTTTGTTGTTTTCTTTGACATTAATAGGGATTTATGATATAATATAGCCATAATATTTTTTAGGAGGTGTTGTAACCTTGAGTTCGCTCAGGTATATGTTATTCTTAACAGATAACGCAAATAAGACTAATGGAATTAGTACACAAGCTTTAATTTGGATGCTTGTATTATTAGTAGTTTTACTAATTTGTTCAGCTTTTTTCTCTTCTAGCGAAACTGCTTTTTCTACTGTTAACTTAATGAGATTGAAAGGATATGTAGAAGAAAAGAGAAAGGGCGCTAGAAAAGCATTATGGATTGCTGAAAACTATGACCGTACACTTACAACATTATTAGTTGGTAATAATATTGTAAATATTGCGGCATCTACAATTGCAACTACAATCTTTTTAAACTTTATTTTAAATACAACGATTGCAAACGTTGTATCTACTGTAGTTATGACAATTGTTGTTTTAATCTTTGGGGAAATTCTACCAAAGTCAATAGCAAAAGAAAAAGCGGAAACAACTGCTTTGAAATTTGCAAACATCTTATATATTGTTATGAAGATTCTATATCCAATAGTAATTATCTTTATGGGTATTAAGAAATTATTATTCAAAAATAGTAAAAATTCTCAACCAACTGTTACTGAATCAGAATTAGAAACAATCATTGATACTATGGAAGAAGAAGGAGTTATTGATAGTGAAGATGCTGATTTAATCCAAAGTGTTTTAGATATTGATGAACGTACAATTTATGATATTATGACACCACGTGTTGACATTATTGGGATTGATGAAGAAATGGAAATTGATGAAATCAAGAATTTATTCTTTAAACATAAATTCTCAAGAATGCCAGTATATCGAGAAGATAAAGACCATGTTGTTGGAATTTTAAGTGAACGTGATTTTTATACCGCATTACTAAAGGGTCAAAAAATAAGATTACAATCTTTAGTTAAAGAACCATTATATGTTTCTAAGACAATGAAGGTTAATGATTTAATTCGTCTAATGCAAAAAGAAAAGAAACATTTCGCAATCGTATCAGACGAATACGGGGGAACTAGTGGGATAGTTACAATGGAAGATGCTTTAGAAGAAATCGTTGGAGAAATTTACGATGAACATGATGATACAGTTATTGATGATGATATTGTCAAAATCAATGATTCTACTTATGAAGTATCAGCAGATGTTCAAATTGAGGATTTATTCGATACTTTAGAATTAGGAAAAACTCCAGATAGTTCATATACAAACGTTGGAGGATTCTTATATAGCCTTGCGGAAGATGTACCAAGTGAGGGAGAAGTATTAGAATGGCAAACAACTATTGATCGTAATTTAGAAGATGATTTTGAGGAAGAATATCCGATAACATTACGATTTACAATTCTTTCAGTTGTTGAACGTCGTATTATTAGAACAAAACTTGAAATAATTGATACAATTGTTGAAGAGGAAAATAACGATGAATTTGAATAAACCTACAAATTGTAGGTTTATTTTGCTTTTTAAAGGGTTTTATAGTATAATTTTATTGAGGTGATAAAAGTGAATAGTTATAAAAAAGTACTTTTATTAATATTTGTAATTGTTTTTATTTTTACTCTTACAAGTTGTAATGGTGATGAACAAGATTTAGATACGCATATTTGTTTAGAAAATCTAAGCGAATTTAAATTTGATCAAGAATATAAATGTGGTGAAACAGGAATCCAAAATCAAATATGTAATGTTTGTAAAAAAGTTATAAATACTCAAGAAGTAGTAGTAGAGCATGTTATTAGAGTGCGTGAGGTATTACCTGAATGTACAAAAGATGGAAGACTTATTGAATCATGTAAAAATTGTGAATATTCAAATAAAACTATTCTTCCAGCAACAGGTCATATTGAAAGTGATTTATACACACTTGATGAGATAGGAATTGATAAAGTTGGTTTAAGATATACAAAATGTTTAACATGTGATAAGCAATTATCTAAAGAAAAGTTCGCCAATAATGGATATTTTGCACATGGTAAGTTATCAGTAAATGGTGCTGATTTAGTTGACCAATATGGAGAAAAAGTTCAATTATATGGATTAAGTTCTCATGGAGTCCAATGGTATGGACATTTGTTAACTTTTGATACTTTAAGAGCTATTCAAAGTGGTTTTGGTAATAACATTGTTCGTTTTGCTTTCTATTCTGATGAAAGAGGATATTGTGATGGAACTGAGGCTAAAAAAGCCCAAATGTTAGAAGATCTTTACGAAGGAATCGATGCAGCAACAAGCCTTGGGTTATATGTAATTGTTGACTGGCATATGGTTGGGGCAGTAAATGAAAAAGATAAGAATCCCCTTTATTATTTGAAAGAATCAAAAGAGTTTTTTAGTATGATATCGGAAAAATATAAAGATCAAGATAATATTTTATATGAAATTATGAATGAACCAAATGGAGATACTACTTGGAGTGATTGTAAAAAATATGCAAATGCGGTTATACCTTGTATTAGACAAAACTCAGATGCTATTATTTTAGTAGGTAATCCACATTGGACTGCTGATTTAAATTCTGTTATGAGTAGTCCATTAAAAGGATATGAAAATATTATGTATACTTATCATTTCTATGCTAATGGACATCGTGATTGGAGTCAAGTAGTTAATGCATATAGTATGGGAATACCAGTATTTATAAGTGAGTATGGGATGATGTTATCTAGTGGAGATGGTCCACTTGATACAAATAGTGGAGAAAACTGGTTAGATGTTTTAGATGAAAGAAATATCAGTTATGTAGCATGGAATATTTCAAGTAGTAAAGGAAGTGCTTCAATTTTTAAATATGGTACTTATGAATATGATAATGTTGAAGATGATAATTTAAAAGAATGGGGAGTTTATTTAAAAAGACTTTACCGAAAAAAATCAGGTTTAGATGAATAAAAAGGAGCAAATTGCTTCTTTTTTTTAGCCTTAAGTTTTATAATTAATACATATTTTCAAAAGGAGACTAAGGCTTATGAGTAAATTAAATCATTTATCACAACAAGAATGTTATGATATTTTAAATGAAGCTTTAAAAACAGGGGCTGATTTCGCAGAAGTATTTATGGAAGATACGGTAAATTATGCTCAAGAAATGATTAGTTGCCAAACTACAAAATGTACTACATCAATGGTTAAAGGGGCAGCTTTTAGAATTATTAAAGGAGAAACTGTTGTTAACGCAACAACAACTGATTTAAGTTATCAAAACTTAATGAAAGAAGCAAGTAAACTTGCGTCAAACTTTGTTGGAGAGAAAACACAAGATGTTTGTGAATTCAAAGATACAACAAATAACGCAAATGTTAATATTAACGAAGAAAGAATCTATGATGATGGAACTCCAATCTTAGATAAATTCTCAAAAGCTGCACTTGCAGTATCAAAAGAAGTTGTTCAAACAATTGCGAATATAACAAAGAAAAATCAAGAAATTTTTGTATTTGCTAGTGATGGAGCTTATGCTCATGATCATCGTTGTAATACAAGAGTAAGTTTAACTGTTGTTGCAAGTGATGGTAAAAATATGCAATCAATTAATTCCAATGCCGGTGGTAATAAAGCAATGGAACAATATGATGATTTTGATGGTGAAACATTTGGACGTGAAACAGCTGAATCAGCTATCACAATGCTTCATGCTGATGAAATGGTTGGAGGAGAAATTCCAGTTGTAATTCATAACGGATTTGGTGGAGTTATTCTTCATGAAGCAGCTGTTCATGGATTAGAAGCTACAAGCGTAGCTCGTGGAATGAGCGTATTCTGTGGTAAAGTTGGGGAAAAAATCGGTAGTGATATTGTAAATGCGGTAGACTGTGGAACAGACTATGAAGCATGGGGATCATTAAACGTTGATGATGAAGGAACACCAACCAAACGTAATTTATTAATTGAAAATGGTATTTTAAAAGGATATTTAGTTGATAAACGTAATGCGAAAAAGATGAACCATCCAATTACTGGTTCATCACGTCGTGAATCTTATAAACATATGACTACATCTCGTATGACTAATACTTATTTCTTAAATGGTGAATCAACATTTGAAGAAATTATAGCAAACACAAAATATGGACTATTTGCGAAACGCATGGGTGGAGGAAGTGTAAATCCAGCTACTGGTGAATTTAACTTTGCGGTTAATGAAGGCTATATGATTGAAGATGGAAAAATTACTAAACCAGTTCGTGGAGCAACTCTTGTTGGTTCAGGAAAAGATGTTTTAATGCGTATTGATATGATCGCTAATAATTTAGCCCATGGTCATGGTATGTGTGGTTCTATGAGTGGGTCTATTCCAACAAATGTTGGACAACCTACAATTAGAGTTTCAAAAATGACTGTTGGTGGGAAAGGAAGTAAATAATTATGACATATAGTGAAATTATTAATAAAGGTTTAAGTCTTGGAATTAGTGAAATAGAATTATACGTTGTTACTTCAAAAGGTATGAATATGACTTTAACTGACGGAGAACTTGATTCTAATAGTTTTACAGAAAACTTTGGAATGTCAATTCGTGGTTTATATAACGGAAAAATGGGTTATGTGTATTTAGAATCAACAGAAGATGAAGCAGTTGAATTCGCTTTAAAGAGTTTAATTGAAAATGCTTCTAAAGTTACATCTTCAACTAAAGCATTCATCTATGATGGCAGTGGAGAATATCAAACAGTTGAAGAAGTAGTTGCCGATTATGAAAATTATCCTGTTACAACTAAACTTGAAAAACTTCAAGAGTTATCTAAAAAGATTTTAGCAACTAATGATTTAATTAAAAAAGTTGGTCATTGTCGATATGGAGAAAATTCATCAACTACTAGAATTATTAATTCTAAAGGATTAGATTTAAAACGTGATTTTTCATATGCGATGGTTATGGCTGGTGCTCTAGCAACAGATGGTAAAGAAACTTCTTTAGGGTATGCTAGAGATTTAGGATTTGAATTTGAAAAAATTGATTACGATAAAATCGTTAAAGAAAGTACTGAAGAAACTTTATCAAAACTTGGAGCTGGTTCTTTAAAAACAGGCGTTTACAAAGCTGTATTTAGATATGATGTTATGACTAGTATTTTACAAGCATTCTCAAGTGTATTTAGTGGAGAAGCAGCGTTAAAGAAATTAACTCTTTTAACTGATAAAATCGATACTCAAGTATTTGGTCAAAACATCAATATTGTTGATGATCCATTCTGTGATAAAGCAGTTATTAAACAACCATTTGATGATGAAGGTGTTCCTTGTTATACTAAAAATATCGTTGAAAATGGAGTATTTAAAGGATTTATGCATAACTTATCATCAGCTGACTACTTTAATACTAAATCAACTGGTAATGGATTTAAAGCAGGTATTGCGGGAAGTGTAAATGTTTCTCCAACTAACCTTTATTTACAACCAGGTGAAAAAACATTAGAAGAAGTTATTTCAACAATGGAAACGGGAGTATTAATTACTGATGTTAATGGATTACATGCAGGATTAAATCCAATTTCAGGAGCATTTAACGTTCAAGCATCTGGATTTGAAATTAAAGATGGTAAAATTGATAAACCTGTTACACTATTTGTTGTATCAAGTAACTTCTATGAATTATTAAATAATATTGAAGAAATTGCATGCGATCTTGAAGATAACTTTATGGGTGTTGCTGCCCCATCTGTTAAAATTAAGAGTGTAATGATTTCTGGTAAATAAAAAAATAGGTGCTGGTAATGCAGCACCTATTTATTATTATTATTATTATTAATGAATTTTGATAAATCAGATACATTTAAAACATTAACACCATATACTTTTGTATTTGGTTCAACGAAGACGATTTCGTTTTCGTTTTTCCAATATACGATTTGTTTGGCATCAGGTTGTACTAAAACAATTTTGTCATATTCTGATTCTGTATTCATAAATGACGGAATCTCTGGAATTCTTGTTTTATATGGTTGAGCCTTACCTGGTTTATCACCAGCTCCATAATGCATTTCCCAAGTTGTAACGTTATTAATTGTTACTTCCGCAAACTTTTCAATTGGTAAAACTAAAACGATATACTTTTTATTATTAACAGTTAAAATAAATGAATAGTTTTTATTTTCAGATAATTCAATTGTATAATCAATATTATTATCCTTTAATGTTTTTTCAATGTCTTCAATGACTTGTTTTGGATTTGGTTTAAAACTTGAAAATACTAGTACTAAAGCAAAGCCAATAACGACAATTAGTATGAATATAATTGGTGAATTAAATAAATCTAAAATACCTAAAAATCTCAATTTATGATTCTCCTATTCTGTTTCTTGATTTTTCTTAACTAGGAATGGCCATAAAGCTGTTCCACATACTGCACAAAGTACAGTACATGCTAAATTATATCCTAGATTGTAAACAATAAATGAGTAGAACCAAACTGCATCTGCGTATCCTGCTTCAGCTGCATATTCTTGGAAGAATAACACACCTGATAAACTATGGATAACGTAACGAACAAATCCAGCAATAATAATACCTACAATAAACATAAAAATGTTTTTTTGTCCGCTTTTTTGGAAAAAACCAGTTAATCCTAAAGCTGTAAATGGTAATAGATAATCAAAGAAGATTGACCCCCAATGAAACCAAAAACCACCTAGCATAAAATTAATTACCCCAAAGCATAGTCCGGCTACTAAACCATATTTGTATCCATGGCGATATCCAGCAAGTAAAATTGGTAAACCCGCCAAAGACACACTTCCTCCTTGAGGCATTTCAATGTGAATAAAATTTTCAAATACAAGTTCCAAAACAGTTGCCAGTGCAATTAAAAGCGCCGTTTCTGTTAAAGGAAGTAAACTTTTTTTCATAATTCCTCCTTCTACAATAAACCGCGGTCTTTTTAGCTAATAGATTCTCATTTCCGTACGCTAGCATTACCTAGATCACGTTCATGGGTCGTTAACTTAATAACCTCTCAGCAAAAAGCTCCCCGTAAATATTGTTTAAAAAATTTACATACTCATTATATCTTTTTTAAGATATAAAGTCAAAAAAAGTGACTTTAATTTGTATAATGATCTGATTGTTTTGTGATATATTCAAAATAGTAGTTTTATGAAATTTACAAAATAACCATTCTTATGTTATTATATCAACATAAGGAGGTCAATTTTATGAAAGGAATTAAACTGACTGTGAACGAACAATTTAAATATGA
>JAFTPH010000049.1 GCA_017463365.1 Bacilli bacterium | reverse complement strand
CATATAGATATCGTTCATATTATTTTGATACAGAAACTTCATGGTATTATCTAAATAGCAGATATTACGATTCAAGTATTGGAAGATTCATCACAATGGATGAAGTAGAATACTTAGGAGTAACAGGTACTATCTTTAGTTGTAATCTATACTCTTATTGTGAGGGTAATCCGGTAAATAGAGTTGATTATACTGGAAACGATTGGGAATCTTTTTGGCTCTCTATTGGAGAATGGGTAAAGGATACGTTTGGTTTCTACGTAGAAAGCACGCAATATGATATAAGTGATGGAGAAGATGCTGTTTTTTGCGGTTATGAACAAGGTTTTAAAGACACATTGATTATTGGAGATGATAGCAAACCAATTTCTTTTTCTACAGAACTTGGAAATAATTGGTATGAAATACATAAACATCAAGTAGGGATAACATTTAATATTGATGAATTTAGTTACTCATATAGTTATGGAATAGGAGAAGCCAACTGGTCAATAGGAGTGGAAAATTTAAGTTTTGATTTTCAACTTGGAATTGATAAAATTGGTATTGGTTATACTAAATCCCATAACGATGTTACTTATTATGCACAGGTATATGTTCGTACAATTCCTGTATTGGCGTTAGTTACAGTTGCTGCATTTATACCACAAGCACTTCCTGCGATGGCC
Organism: Bacilli bacterium; assembly: GCA_017463365.1. Taxonomy (GTDB): domain Bacteria; phylum Bacillota_I; class Bacilli_A; order ML615J-28; family CAG-313; genus HGM10611. The sequence continues at coordinate 41,013 of JAFTPH010000049.1, read as the reverse complement.
TCTTTTGCATACGCATATTAAAAAGTAAAAGATAGAAAGGAGAAAATATGTTTGAGTTTAGTTATAATATTAGTGATGTGAAAAATAGAATTAAAGAAGTAAGTTTATCACAAAGCAAACCTGCTATAGTTATGTTAATACTGTTTGGTATTTTAGCAATTTACTTTATGTTGATCGGATTGTTTGGAGATTCTAAGTATCTTATACATGGTATTTCAAGTTTGGTTGCGTGTGTTTTTTTGATCTGTGTGATTATTAATGTTCATAATAATGCAAAAAAAGCAATAAAATTAAGTTTTGAAAAAAATGCTGAAAACGGGATAATAAAATATGTTTTAGAAAAAAACGATGAATTATATAAAGTAACATGTAAGAAAAACGGAAAAGTAATTGAATTTAAAAAATCAGATATAATAAAGATTTATTTAATGAAAAACCACATTATTATAAAATATAAACCAAATACAATGATAGATTTTCCAAAGAAACAGGAAATAATTGATATATTCAGATAAAAACATGTTTAATAGTGATTTTGTGAAAAATAAACATTTTAAAAACAAAGAATTTTATAGATCCTAAAAAATGATAAATATTAATATAAAGGTTAGTTCTACTAAAGATAGAAATTCATATCGAGTGGGAAGAAAATAATATATTAATTTATTCTGTAAGATCATCACTTCAAATAGAAGTTGATCAAAATGCTAATATTATTAGTGTAAAAGAGATAATTGATAATAAAGCAAATAACAAATATTGGAATGAACTTAGTGATAATAAAGAAAAAACTATTGGAAATAAAACATATGTTTTAAAAAATAAAAGTATTATGAAATTTATTCGTGGAGGGTATTCACAGCTAGAAGTTCTTACAAACGGTACTGATAGTCAATTAATATATGTATCAACTTCTGATTCGGTAGTAAGAGGAATATTTTTCAAAATATTATTTTGTTCATTTTTCTTTGGTGGAATATTTTATGTTTTAAGAAAATTTATTAAAGTATCGAAGAAAAGTAAAAAAGGTGAATACGCCGAAACATAAGTAAAAAAAGGACGAACCAAAATGGTTAGTCCTTAATATTTTCTTTTTTAATAATTTTCTTAGCTTTTGCTATTTGTTTTTTCATGAAAGAGCGTAATTGTTTTTTATGGTGACAAAGTTTTTCTTTACAATTTTCACAATGCAATGCACAATTTGTTTCTTCACTAAATCTCTCGGGGTACTTTTTATAATAAATTTCCCATTTTAATAAAAGCATTAGAGATAAAATAACTAAACTATAAGTATATAAACTTGGGATAAATAAAAGTGGAGTAAACATCATTGCGAAATCCCAGTTATAAATTCTACATGTTGTGCAGCATTTATTTTTCATTATCCAAGTTTGGAATGGGCAGAAGAATAAGATACAAATCATATCACATACTCCATAAGCAAAGCTTATAAGAAGTAAGATACCTTTATCAAATACTTTAGTGAAATATAGTATGCCGATTATTCCATTTAGAATAATCCAACTTATAAATACTAAGATTGTAGTATTTGGTTTCTTTTTGAAGAAATTTTCTTTCTGTTTGTTATTTGGAATAAAGTTTTTTTCAAATTGTTTTTGACAACCCATACTTTCTAAATTTGATGGGAAGAATCTTATAATCATTTCTAAGAAATAGATAAACCATATAATCGCAAAAACAATTGTAAGTTCTAGTTCACCAATACTGAATTCTTTTTTTGTTATTTTAAAATATAAGTATACTGCCGTTGCTGAAAGTAATAGAATTGAACGACAGATTAGTTTAATATAATGTAGTAGTGATATTTTGGATATTTTCATATAATCATTCCTTCTATAATTATTATACTAGAAATTATTAAAAATTTCAAATTATTTTCTTTTAAAACATTCTAATTGAATAAGTATATATTTTTTGATATAATATATTATATAAGGAGGACATTATGGAATTAAAAGATATAATGTTAAATAGAAGAAGTATTAGAAAGTTTAAAAAAGATAAAGTTTCAAAAGAAGATATTGATACTTTGTTACATTATGCGATGAGTGCTCCTAGTGCGTGTAATAAACAACCTTGGGAGTTTTATGTTGTAACTAACGAAGAGATGCTTTTAGAACTTAAAAATGCATCTAGATTTTCAAGATACAATTCTCCACTTAATATTATTGTTTGTGGATCACTTAAAAGAAGCTTGCCTTTACAGCTTGCTGAATATTGGATTCAAGATTGTTCTGCTTCAATTGAAAATATTTTGCTTGGGGTAACATCACTTGGGCTTGGAGCAGTATGGTGTGGACTTCATCCTCAAAAGAATGCAGCTAAGAAAGTTAGAGAAATATTAGGTTTAGATGAAAAAATAGTTCCTCTTGGTTTAATTCATATTGGATATCCTGATGAAACAGTTGCTCCTCGTGATCAATATAATGAAAAATATGTACATTTTTATGAATAAGAAACTCATTTATATGAGTTTTTTTCTTATATATAGCGGTAATTAATAGGTTTTTATTGCAATAAAATCAAAAAAATGGTAAAATATATAAATGTAAGAAATAATAAATTATATATACGTAATAATTTACCTGGAGGAATTATGACGAAAGAAAGAAAAATAGTATTTTATACTTGTTTAGTTATTGGTTTATTTGTCATGGTATCTTTAGTATTTATGGGTTTAGGGTTATATAATAATTATCAAAATAAAAAAATAAACGGAACATTATATGTTGTTATTAAACAATTCGAAGTAGTTGATGAACATTTTAAAATTGGTGATGAGGGTAAAGTAATTTTTGAAGCCCCGTTCACTGATGAATTATATTTTTATCAAAGAATAGAAACAGAGTATGGGTACAATACAGTAGTTATTGAAAATGGTAAAGCATATGTAGTTGATGCTGATTGTCCAAATCCTTATTCATTAAATGGTTGTATGGCGAGTTTTATCACTAATGATAATAATTTTTTAGAAACAGGATTAATTCGTTGTATGCAGCATGGGATCCAGATAGGATGGGAGGTAAGAACAAATGAAGATTGAGTTTCGTAATGTTACATTTTATTATAAAAAATCCGAAGTTGTTTTAGATAACTTATCTTTTACTATTGAAGATGGAACAATGACTGCTATTATTGGACATAATGGTAGTGGTAAAAGCACGATTGCTAAATTAATTATAGGATTATTAGAACCAGTATCGGGAGAGATATATCTAAATGATGAATTATTAACAATTGATAATTTAGATGAAATGCGCGCTAAAATGGGAATTATTTTCCAAAATCCGGATAATCAATTTGTTGGTTCGACTGTTAAAGACGATATTGCTTTTGGTCTTGAAAATCGTTTAATCGAACGAGAAGAAATGATTAGAAGAATTGAAAAATATTCACGATTAGTAAATATGGAAGAATATTTAGAAAAAAATCCGGAAAATTTAAGTGGTGGACAAAAACAAAGGGTTGCGATTGCGGGAGTACTTGCGATGGAAAGCGACTTAATTATTTTTGATGAATCAACTTCAATGCTTGATCCAAAAGGGACAAAAGAAATAAACAAAACAATTAAGAGCTTAAAAAATATGAATAATGGTAAAACCATTATTAGTATTACTCATGAATTAGAAGAAGCATTATATGCTGATCGTATATTAGTGTTGAATGGTGGTAAAATTGTACTTGATGGATCACCGAGTGATGTATTACCTAAAAAGGACATTTTGGAAGCTAGTGGACTTAAGGTAATAGATGGACTTTCTTTAATAGAAGATTTGAAAAAGATTGATTTTGAATCAAAAGATGTAATTTTGGAGGCAATATGGGAATCAATTTTTACGATGTAGATTTCACATATGATGTTAAAGCTTCCAAAACTCTTAAAAACATTAATTTAAAAATTAATAAAGAAAATGAATTCATTACAATTCTTGGTCACACTGGATCAGGTAAGAGTACTTTAGTTCAATTGATGAATGCCCTTAATCTACCAAATAAAGGAGTAGTTGAGGTAGCAGGAATTAAGATTTTACCAAATAATAAAGAAATGCTTAAACCAGTAAGACGTCATGTGGGACTTGTTTTTCAATTTCCGGAATATCAATTATTTGAAGAAACAGTTTTAAAAGATGTTATGTTTGGTCCTAAAAACTTTGATAAAAATAATGCTGATGTTGAGCTTTCCGCAAAGCAAGCTTTAAAGATGGTGTCGCTTGATGAATCCTTATATGAAAGAAGTCCTTTTAATTTAAGTGGTGGACAAATGAGAAGGGTTGCGATTGCGGGAATTTTAGCAAGTAATCCTGATATTTTAGTATTAGATGAACCAACTGTTGGTCTTGATCCAAAGGGAAAAACTGATTTAATGGAAATGCTTGTTGAAATTCAAAAAGAAACAAATAAATCAGTAATTATTATTACTCATGATATGAATGTTGTCGCAAAATATTCTAAACGTTGTATTGTACTAGATGATGGTAAAATTGTATATGATGGTGGTAAAAGAGAAATGTTCGAAAATAGCGAACTTTTAAAAAACCACAACTTAGATTTGCCAGATATTTCGAAAGTCGCAAATTCGCTTAAAAATAAGGGTTTAATAACGTTTGAGGCGTTACCTTTAACAAAAGATGAATTATTTAACGTAATCACGCGAGGTGATGAAAATGAATAATTTAGCATTTGGACAATATTATCATACAAATAGTGTAATTCATAGAATGGATCCAAGAACGAAGATATTATCATCGCTTCTATTTATGATAGGATTATTTATCATTCCAAAGAATAATTTTTTGTTTATGGGAATTTTCGCTTTATTTATGGTTATCACAATCCTATTAACAAAAGTACCACTTAAAAAGTTTTTAAAAAGTATTAAATTTGTAACCTACTTACTATTATTTTCATTTGTCTTCCAAGTGTTATTTAATAGTGAAGGTGAATTGCTATTAACAATTAATCATAATTTAACATTAGTAAATGTGGGAATATGTTTAGTAGTTTTAATTTGTTTATTCTTATTAAGAAAAAAGATACCATTATTCTTTATTTTATTCTTAGTTGTTTTAGTATTAGGAGTAAAATTCTTAGAATATCCAGTATATGGGAATGTCTTATTAAATTATGATATTAAGGTTTATACTGGGGGCGTAATTACTGGAGCCTTTGTAATATCGAGAGTATTAATATTAATTATCTCTTCGGCGGTATTGACTTTAACTACTAAACCAACAGATTTAAATAATGGTTTAGAAGCGTTGCTTAAACCGTTTGGGAAGAAAACAAGTATTTTAGCTATGATGATTTCAATAGCGTTAAGATTTATCCCAACGCTATTTTTAGAAACAGAAAAAATCTTAAAAGCACAAGCATCACGGGGAGTAGATTTTAATGAAGGAAAACTAAAAGATAAAATTGGGCAAATTGTTTCTCTTCTTGTGCCAATGTTTATTATTTCATTTAAACGTGCGGCCGATTTAGCTGATGCGATGGAAGCAAGAGGATATGTTCCCGGTGAAAAACGTACAAAACTTGTAAAAATGAATTTTACTTTAAAAGATGTTATATATCTTTTATCAATAATATTAATAATTACAATTGTAATTATCTATAGGGTGATCTAATGAGATATAAAATGGTAGTCGCATATGATGGTGCTTTCTTTCATGGATTTCAACGTCAAACTAATTTAATTAGTGTTCAATCAGTTTTAGAAGATACTTTAACAGAAATTCTAAAAACAGAAGTTATTATTCATGGTTCAGGAAGAACAGATGCTTTAGTTCATGCCTATGGACAAGTAGTACATTTTGATAGTACACAGTTAGTACCACCCAAAAATTTAAAGAAAATTTTGAACAAAAAGATTTATCCACATATATATGTAAGTGATATTGAACTAGTTGATGAGACTTTTCATTCTAGAAAAAGTGCGAAAGGTAAAGAATATCATTATATTGTAGACATTGGAGAATATGATCCACTACAAAATAACTATGTTCTATATCATCATAACCGAATTGATCTTGAAAAAATAAAAAAAGCAATGACATATATTGTTGGAACCCATGATTTTAAAAGTTTGTCAAAAAATAAAGAATTAAAAACAACAGTGAGAACTATTAAATCATTTGATTTAGATGTTGTAGGAACAAGACTAACATTTAAAATTATTGGTAATGGTTTTATGTATAACATGGTTAGGATTATTATTGCTTTAATGTTAAAAGTTGGTGAAGGAAAACTCGAAGTTGAAGATGTGCCAAGAATTTTAGAAGCAAAAAACAGACGTCTTGTACCATGGGTTGCGCCTGCTAGGGGATTATATTTAATGAAAGTATTTTATGAGGAAATATAAATACTAGATAGGAGTACTATGAGCGTAGTAATAAAAGAAGTATTAAAAAGAAGTGATTTAAAGAAATGGGTAGATTTTCCTAATAAACTTTATAAAGGAAATAAATATTATGTACCATTTTTATTTAATGATGAAATGGACACTTTCACAAAAGAAAAGAATCCAGCATATGAATTTTGTGATACAAAATTATTTTTAGCATATAAAGATGGAAAAATTGTCGGAAGAATTGGTGCTTTAGTAAATCACGCATATAACAAAAAATGGGGTAAAAACGCTATAAGATTCACACGTTTTGACTTTATAGATGATTATGAAGTATCAGCTGCTTTATTTAATGAAGTAGTAAAATGGGGAAAAGAACAAGGATTTGTTGAAGCAATGGGACCAATTGGTTTTACAGATATGGACCATGAAGGAATGTTAATTGAAGGATTTGAAGAGTTAAATATGTCAATTACTTTCTATAATCATCCGTATTATATTGAACATATGGAACGTCTTGGTTTAAGAAAAGATGTTGACTGGGTTGAATATCAATTATTAGTTCCAGAAGCTCGTGATGAAAGAATGAAGAAAATTAGTGAGCATATCCAAAAACGTAATGGATACCGCGCAGTATTCTATAATGATCGTAAAAATCTTCACAAAGAAGCACTTGAAGCATTTAAATTAATTGATGCGGAATTCGCGAAACTTTATGGAACTGTGCCACTAACTGATAAAGTAATCGCCAAAGCAATTGCTGATTACATCCCTTTAGTTAATTTAAAATATATATGTACAATTAAAGATAAAGAGAATAAAATTGTTGGATTTGCGGTATTAGTGCCATCAATTGCGAAAGCGTTAAAGAAATCAAACGGAAGAATGCTCCCTTTTGGAATCTTTAGAATGTTAAAAGCTTTAAAAGGTAAGAATGATACTTTAGAAATGTTCTTTGTGGCAGTTGATGCTGAACATCAAAAGAAAGGTCTACCAGCCATTATTATTGATCAAATGCTTCAAATGTGTATTGATAATAATGTTAAAATTTGTGAAACAGGTCCAGAACTTGAACTTAATGAAGCAGTTCAAAGTATGTGGAAAACTTTCAATACAAGACAACATAGACGTCGTCGTTGCTGGATAAAGGAAATCTAATATGGATAAAAAAGAAAAAAACAAAGAACTTTTAAGAGCAATTAAATTTACACTTATTTCCATAAGTGCTGGAATTATTCAAACTTTAGTTTTTACGGTTCTTAATCTTTTAACAAAAAGTTATTGGTTATCACATTTACCAAGTTTAATAATATCTGTAATTTGGAATTTTACAATAAATCGTAAAATTACTTTTAAATCAGCTAATAACATCAAAAAAGCTATGCTTTTAGTATTATTATTTTATGTAGTATTTACTCCTGCATCAACACTTTTGGGAAATGTTCTAGAACAAAATGGAGTTAATGATTTTGTAATTGAAGTAATTATGTTATTATCTAATTTTATTTTAGAATATTTATATTGTCGATTTATTGTTTATCACAATTCTTGTGATACAGCAACCAAATAAACCAAAAAATGGCCCCTTTTGAGGGCCACTTTTTGTTATCGTATGGGAACAATAATATGAGCTATACAAGTAAGCAAACAAATTACTTGTAATAGCCAAGAGTAAAAAAGATAAATAAAATATTAATTTCTTTTAGAATAGTGCTTTTTAAGTAAGTCTTCACTTAGTTCTACTAAGTTTTTATGATTCTTTGATGTTTCATCAAAATAGTCTTTTCCAAGTTCGTAGGAAGTTTTTAACTTCTTATTTTTTTCAAATATACGTTCTTCTTTAATTTTTTCAAAACTTGTTTTTTTCATAATTCCTCCACTTACAATTATATTATTTCTTTATTTAATATTTTTATACACTCATATCTTGAAAAAATTTTAAAAATATGGTATAATTAAAACGCTTTCAAGGAGAATAAGAATATGAAAAAATTTATTTTGTTTGTTTTAGTTTTGCTTATGGGATTTACTATGTGTAGTTGTGGGGATGATATTATAGATGAACCAGATGGTCCAGATACTGGAGAAGTTACTCAAGGTGGAGATGAAACACCAGGAGATGGTGATGGTTCAGATGTAGATCAAAATGAAAATCCAGGTGGGGAAGATACTGAAACTAATGTTGGTGTTAGTGATGAAGAAGCGAAAGTTTTCTTTGAAAAAGTAGAAAACTATGTTCGTAGTTTTATCAAAGACCATACAAGAAAGAATTTAAATTTAAAAACTAAATACTATTCAACAGGGGCAACAATGTCTTATGTTTCATCACATCCAGAGTTTGTTACTAATGAAGGTAAATATATTGAACATGAATATGATGAAAATGTAACATTAACATGTACTGTTGAATGGGAAGGAAAAACATATTCATTTGATATTAATATTGTTTCAACAGGTATTCCTGATGAAGAAAAACTTGAAAAAGTAAAAGCATGGGTTGAAGAACGTTTATCAAAAGTTGAACTTAAAGAAGGTACTGTTTTACCAACAACTCACCCAGAATATGGTGGAAGAATTCGTTGGGTCTGTGAAGAACCAGGATTAATTGTTGACTATAAAACATTAAATTTACCAACTGAAAGAGGTACATATAGATTGCTTGCGGAATACTATTTCTATAATGCATATGAAATAGTAGCATATCCAGTAACTTTAACACCTACTAAACTTTCAACAGAAGAAAGAGTTATTAACTTTTTAAAACAAAGTTTAATTTCAACACAAGGTGAATTTATCAATTTATATGAAGGTTCTACACCAATTATTAACACTGAATATTTAATTGATATTGAAGATGAAAAGATTGTATCACACTTACATTCTGGATATAAACCAACCGTTGCTCAAAGTTTCTTAGATGAAGAAATTTATAAAGGATATCAGTTAAAGAATAAAGAACAAGTTGTATGGGTTGTTGTTCACGAATCAGGTATGAATACAACTGGAGTTGATGCGGAATACTTAGCTAAAGCTCAATGGAATTATGCATATAATGGTGCATCAAGAAGTGCATCATGGAACTATCAAGTAGATGATGGAGCAGTATACCAAAGTTATGGTGATGATGTATATTGTTGGCATGCATCAAGCAGACGTGGTAACTCAAATTCAATTGGTATTGAAATGTGTGTTAACCCAGATGGTGAGTTTAATGCGGCTATGAGAAATGATGCTCGTTTAATTGCTTACTTCTTAAGAACTTATGAATTAGGTATGATGAACGTTAAACAACACTACAATTTTGACCCTAATGGTAAGAACTGTCCGGAAAATATGCGTAATGATTTCAGATGGTTTGAACTTTTAGGAATGATTACAAGAGAATATGCATCTCAAGAATTATTAAAAGATGTTGAAGTTTCATATAATGTAGTAAGTGGTAATGTTGAAAACTGGAAACTTGCAGGAATATATCATTTAACTAATAAAGAAGAAGTTAAAGTTGAAGTAACAGTATTTGGACAAACATTTACTATTTCAACAACAAACGAATAAATTAATAATTAAAGATAATACTTAATATAAAGTATTATCTTTTTTCTTATATCTGAAATTAAAGTGAAATATATATATAAAGTATTGACATTATAGTAATATATGATATAATATCTAACAGTGTTAGATAAAATAGAGGTTAATATGTTAGATAGAAGAGAAATAGCAGAAGATATATTAAATAGTGTTGATAAAAAAGGTTGTAAACACTTAACAGAATTCTTAGATGATTGGACAAAGGGTTTATTTGTTATTCTAAGGGTAATTGATAGATCGGAAAATGAAGTAGTAGCAGGCGATTTATCGAGCGCCTTAAATGTTTCAACTGCGAGAATGGCTGTTGCACTTGCAACATTAGATGCTAAAAAATGGATTAAAAAACATAAATCAAAGCTTGACGCAAGAAAAACAGTTGTTGAACTTACAGAATTAGGAAAAACAAAACTACAAGAAAAAGAAGAACAATTAATACAAATCATGAAAGAATTTTTAGATAAACTAGATGAAGAAGAAGTAATGCAACTTGTAAATATTATTAAGAAGACACTTTAAACAGGAGGATATATATGCTAAGATTAAAAAATATTAAAAAAGATTATGTTATGGCTGATACAACGGTTGAGGCTCTAAAAGGAATAAGTATTTCTTTTCGAGAAAACGAGTTCGTATCTATTCTTGGACCATCTGGATGTGGAAAAACAACTCTTTTAAATATTATTGGAGGACTTGATAAATACTCAGATGGTACATTATATATTGATGATATTTCAACAAAAAAGTTTGATGATCGCGACTGGGATACATATAGAAATCATCGAATTGGCTTTATTTTCCAAAGTTATAATCTAATTCCTCATCAAACAGTTTTAGAAAATGTTGAACTTGCTTTAACAATTGGTGGAGTATCTAAAGATGAACGTATTAAGCGTGCAAAAGAAGCTCTAGATAAAGTTGGATTAAAAGATCAATATAACAAGAAACCTAACCAATTATCTGGTGGACAATGTCAAAGAGTCGCTATCGCAAGAGCACTAGTTAATGAACCAGAAATTCTACTTGCTGATGAACCAACAGGAGCCTTAGATACGCAAACATCAATTCAAATTATGGATTTGATTAAAGAAATATCAAAAGATCGTTTAGTTATTATGGTTACGCATAATCCTGAACTTGCGGAAAAATATTCAACAAGAATCGTAAAATTATTAGATGGAGAATTAACCTATGATTCAAATCCATTTAATCCAAAAGAAGAAGAAAAGAATCAAACTGAAAAAGTTAAAAAACCAAAACTTTCATTTTGGACTGCTTTCCGTCTTTCAGCAAGAAATCTTCGTTCAAAATTTAAACGAACATTAATGGTTTGTTTTGCGGGGTCAATTGGGATTATTGGGGTTGCTACCGTACTATCTGTCTCAACAGGTATTACTGGTTATGTCAATAGTATGCAAGATGATATGTTATCAGGTAACCCAATAACTATTGCTGAAGAAACAATTAATTTAGAATTGATGATGGCAGGAATGGATGCATCAACAAAAAATGAAGCCATTAAAGAATCGGTTGAAGATGGAAAAGTAAACGTTCAATATTTAATTGAATTCTTAGCTGAACGTAGTGAAATGGCAAATAATATGCTTGTATCAAACGATATTAACCAAGAATACTTAGATTATCTTGCAGGTATGCCAGAAGATATATATGAAACAATTGCGACTTACTATGATGTAGATGTAAAAAATAATTTATATACTAATATTTCTTTAGAAGAATATGGTGAACAAACAATGTCACTAAGTGCTATAGAATATTTATATTATAAGATGCTACAAGAAACAGAAGAATTTAAAGATTATGCATCATTTGTATCTCAAGTAGCAAATGTATTTTCACAATATCCAAATAACCCTGATTTTATTTTAGAACAATATGATATTATCTCTGATCCAAATAAGAGCTATTTACCAACTAAAGAAAATGAAATAATGATTGTTGTATCAGAAAATACAGATCTTACAGATTTATTGCTTGCTCAACTTGGTTATTATACACAAGAAGAATTCTTAAATATCTGTTATCGCGCAACAGATGATGAAAAATATAATCCATCACTTGATAAAAATAAGTTTACATATGAAGAATTATTAGGTAAAACATTTACTTATTATCCAAACGATACAATCTATAATAAAGCTGATGCGACTAACCCAATGTCAAAAAGCAATCCATTTACTTATAATGCATATGAAGATACTAACTGGGAAACCGGAATGGATTTAAAAATCACGGCTGTTTTAAGATTAAAAGAAGGTATTAGCTATGGAAGTTTAAGCAGTGGAATATACTATACACCAGCATTCACTAAAAAGATGATTAATGATGGAGTGAATTCAGAAATAGTAAAATATTTAAATGATACTGAACAAGAAAGTTTTAATTCTACATCATATAATGGAATTGGTATGGGTATAACATATAAAATTAGTTTCGCTATTAATGATGTTCTTCATGAAAACATTACAGGTTTTGTTGGAAATACTTCAATGATGGCATCAATGATGGGATCTATGACTGGTCAATTAAATGAAGTATTTACACTTACCCTAAGAGATTTAGGTGGTATTGATATGCCTAATAGAATTGCGATATACCCAACAAACTTTGATTTAAAAGATCAAGTAACAGATTATTTAGATGCTTGGAATGAAGAAGGAAACATTACCATTAATGGGAAGATATATAAATTAGAAGATCGTACAGAAATAATCTATACAGATAGCTTAGAACTGGTAATTAACTTAATTAATAATATGATTAATATTGTAACATATGCCCTTGTAGCCTTTACGGCTTTATCACTTGTAGTGTCAACGGTTATGATTGCGATTATCACATATGTATCAGTAATTGAAAGGGTTAAAGAAATTGGTGTCATTAGATCCCTTGGTGGAAGAAAGAAAGACGTATCAAGATTATTTAACGCAGAAGCATTTATTATTGGACTATCATCTGGGGTAATCGGAATTGGTGTAACATATCTATTATCAGCTTTAATAAACGCAATCGTTGGAAGTTTAACAGGTATTTACACAATCGCAACACTCCCTATTTCTATTGCGGTTATCATGATTTGTATTAGTATTTTATTAACTTCAATTTCAGGTCTTGTTCCAGCTAGACTTGCATCTAAAAAAGATCCAGTCGTGGCTTTAAGAACAGAATAATATAAAAAAACTTGACTACATAAATATTAAAATGATAAAATATGGATGTATGAGAGTTGAAAAGAAACTTAAAAACTCTTCACTTGAAGAGTTTTTTGTTATATTAGGAGTAAAAATGATATGAAAAAAATAAATTTAAAAGCCACCTTAATAATAGTTGGTTTGATATTTGCAGTTATACAATTAATGATATGGATACCTTTGGGGTATGACTCATATATGAAAAGAACTTTTAAATATCAGGATTTTATATGTGATGGTTGGGGGACATATCCTACTTATTATGTTGATATCATTGGTCTAACCGAAGAAGGGAAAATAAAGAAAGAACTATATATACCGAAAGAAATAAAAGGAATGGAAGTAAAAGAAATAGGTTATCAGTTCTTTTGGACAGAAAAAGGAAAAATTGAAAGCGATAATTTAGAAGTAGTTTATTTTTCTTCCGACGTAAAGATAAGCAGCGAAACTATATTTGAAAACTGTCCTAAATTAGAAAAGTTCTTTTATATTGGAGAAATTAATATATTAAATAGGGATTTTTTAGATGGTTTTGTTTATCAAATTATAAATGATGAAGCAGGCACAAGAAGAGTTAAGATTTATGGGTATATTGATACAGAAGAGGTAGAAGGCTCTTTTAATGATTGTTGGCCAGCCAATGTTGTATATTATGTGGATAACGAAGTATATAGTTTTGATTTTTACAATGGAACAATAATAAATAAAGCACCATATGAACCAACTAAAGAAGGATATATCTTTAAAGGATGGTATAAAGAACTAGAATGCATAAACGAATGGGATTTTGAAACAGATATTGTTCCGGAAATAGAATGTTTTGAATTTGCAAAATACAGATACAAAGTAACAAAGTTATATGCCAAATGGGAAACTATAAATGTGGAGTAAATAAGAAATAAGACACCCCTTTTTTAGGGGTGTTTTTAAATATTAAAAATTACCATAATTAATTAATAGGAAAATTTTAAACTTTGTGATATAATAAATAAAAGAGGTATCAAATTATGAAAGCATTTATTACAATTGAAGGAAATGATGGATCAGGGAAATCAACAGTTATTGAGGGATTAAAGAAAGTATTTGCTGAAAGAGGCGTAGATGTAGTATTCACTAGAGAACCAGGTGGAAGTGCTATTGCTGAACAAATAAGAGGAATTATTTTAGATCCTAAAAATACGGAAATGGATGATAAGACTGAAGCTTTACTTTATGCAGCAAGTCGTCGTCAACATTTAAGGGAAACGGTACTTCCTGCTCTTGAACAAGGTAAACTTGTTATTTGTGACCGTTTTATCGATAGTTCTTTAGCTTATCAAGGTCATGCTAGAGGAATTGGAATTGAAGAAGTATATGATATGAATATGTTCGCAACCTCAGGTATGCTTCCTGATTTAACATTATATATTTTAGTTTCTCCAGAGGTAGGATTATCTCGTAAAACTCATCAAAAAGAACTTGATAGATTAGAATTAGAAACTAATAATTTCCATAAAACAGTATATGAAGGGTATTTAAAACTTGTGGAAAGATTCCCAGAACGTGTTGTTTTAATAAATGGAGAAAAAACAAAAGAAGAAGTTTTAAGTGAAACACTAAAGGTAATTGATAAATTTTTAAATAAATAGGTGATATTATGGCATTTGATGATTTAAAATTAAATCAACCAGAAATTGTTAAAATTATTGATAATTCATATAACCGCAGAAAACTAGTTCATGCTTATATCTTTGAGGGTGAAGCAGGAACTGGAAAGATGGAAGCTGCTAAATATATAGCATCAAAACTATTATGTCGTGAAGAAACAAAACCTTGTTGCATATGTAATAGTTGTCAAAGGGTATTAAATGGAACACATATCAATGTAAATATTGTTGAAGCAGATGGCGAAGTAATTAAAAAAGAACAAATTACGAATCTTTTAAAAGAATCTTCAATGAAAACATTAGAAAAAGGAAGCAGAATTCACATTATTAAAGATGCTGATAAGTTAAATCAAGCATCAGCTAATGCTTTATTAAAGTTCATTGAAGAACCATATCCCAATCATTACGTAATTTTAACAACTAAAAACTCAGGAAAGATGTTAAGCACTATTATATCTCGTTGCCAATTAATTCATTTTAAACCAATTAAGAAAGAGTTATTAGAAAACAAGTTAATTGAAAATGGTGTTGAACGTGATACTGCTTTTGTACTTTCTCATTTAACTTCAAATGTAGATAAAGCTAATGAATTAATAAGTGAAGGAATTGTTATAACTATTATTGAAACAATTAAAAAACTTATGTTAACAGAAATATCAGGTAATGATAAATATATAACTTATTTAATTAGTAATACTAATTTACCAAAGAAAGATATATATTTTAATCGCTTATTCTTAGAAATATATGGTTTATTCTTAGAAGAAAAAATCCATTATTTAGAAAATCCAACGCTAGAAAACCATTTTGTTGAAGTATTTTCAAGACTTAATTTAGACAAAGAAAATGTAAAAGATGTTATTAAACAACTAGATGTGATTTGTGATTATGAAAAGAGATTAAATACATATCCTAATGCTGAATTAATGTATGCTAGTTTATTTATAGAATTGTAGGAGGAATTTATGCCTAAAGTAATAGGAATTCAGTTTAAAGGAGTAGGGAGAATTTATTATTTTGACCCTTTAGATTTTGTATTTGAATCAGGCGAATATGCTATTGTGGAAACAGTTCGTGGACTTGAACTTGGTAAAGTAATTTTAGGTAACCATGAAGTACCTGCTGAAAAACTAGAAGCAGAACTTAAACCAGTATCAAGAAAAGCAACTGAAAGAGATCTTCGCCAAGAAGAAAGAAATAATGAATTGGCTAAAGAAGCTTTTAAGTTTTTCAAAAAAAGTGTTGTTGAATGTGGTTTAGAAATGAAACCATTATATGCGGAATACACGATTGACCGTTCTAAAGTTGTTTTCTTTTATACAGCTGATGATCGTGTAGATTTTAGAAATCTATTAAAGATTTTAACACCAGAATTTAAATCTCGTGTAGAACTTCGTCAAATTGGACCACGTGAAGCCGCTCGTGCAATCGGAGGGCTTGGTGGATGTGGTAGAGAACTTTGTTGTAAAAGCCACTTAAAGAATTTTGATATTGTAACTATGAAAATGGCTAAAGATCAAAATTTAAGTTTAAATACATCTAAAATTAGTGGTGTATGTGGAAAACTTATGTGTTGTATTTCTTACGAAGATGAGCTATATAAAGAACTTAAAAAAGAGTTTCCAAATATTAACTCATATGTTAAAACTAAAAAAGGTGATTCTGGAAAAGTTATCTCAGTTGATTATATTAAAAGAACTTTAAGAATTCAACCAAATCCAGATACAATGCCAATAACTTGTAGTTTAGATGAAATTGTTGAAGTAAGAGGAAAAAACCAAGTTAATGAAAACGGAAGTAATTAATGATTTATTAGGTTATGAGGGATTAAAGATTATTCAAAGACCAGATATCTTTAATTTTTCACTTGATTCAACATTACTTGCTGCGTTTGTTACTATCAATAATAGTGATAAAAAAATTATTGATTTAGGAACAGGAAATGCTCCTATTCCTATTTTTCTTACTCTTAGAACAAAAGCAAAGATATATGGAATTGAAATACAAGAAGAAATATATGATCTTGCTAGAAGAAGTGTTGAATTAAACAATTTACAAGAGCAAATTACTATTATAAATGCTGATGCTAGAGAAATCCATAAAATACTTGGTGTAAGCTCATTTGATGTTGTAACAGTAAATCCCCCATATTTTCCTTATGTGGAAACTAGCAACATTAATAAAAACGACTATCTTACTATCGCAAGACACGAAGTATGTTTTAACCTAGATGAAGTGCTACTTACATCTCGTAGATTATTAAAAGATGGTGGGACACTTGCTATGGTACATCGAGCTGAACGTATGATGGATATTTTAGAAACATTCAGAAAATACAGTATTGAACCAAAAAGAATTAGATTTGTTTACCCTAAACAAAATAGCACTGAAGCATTAGCTATTTTAATTGAAGGTAAAAAAAGTAAAAAGAAAGGTTCATTAAAGATTTTAAAACCGCTTTATGTATATAATACTAAAGGAAAATACACAAAAGAAATTTTATCAATCTTTAATTATCAAGGAAAATAAATATGAAACGTCAAAAAACTTTTGAAAATAACAATCCAAAATTATATTTAGTAGCAACCCCAATTGGTAATCTAGAAGATATTACCTTAAGAGCCCTAAATACCTTAAAGATGGTTGACATTATTTATTGTGAAGATACAAGAACTTCAATTAAATTATTAAATCACTTTGAAATTAAAGCTCCACTTCATAGTTATCATTTATTTAATGAAAATGAAATAAGTGAAAAAATTATGCATAATATAAAAAGTGGAATGAATGTTGCTATTATAAGTGATGCGGGAATGCCAGTAATTAGTGATCCAGGATGGGTTGCGGTAAGAGATGCAATTGAAGAAGAAATTGAAGTTGTAATTGTTCCTGGAGTTAGTGCTGGAATTACTGCTTTAGTAGGGTCTGGACTTAATAGTTATAAATATTATTTTGGAGGATTCTTAAACAGCAAAAAAGCTAAACGTGAAAAAGAGTTAGAAAAGTTAGCAAGTAAAGAAGAAACAATTGTTATATATGAATCACCTCACCGTATCGAAGAAACATTAAAAATTATTGATAAGATATATGGTGAGCGTCAAATTGTTATCGCGAGAGAATTAACCAAAAAACATGAAGAATATCTTCGTGGAACAGCTAAAGAAATGCTTGAAGTTGTTGATACTATCAAAGGTGAAATGGTTGTTATGATTAGTGGTAATGATGAAAAGGTTGATAAAGATTTAAGTAGTTTAACAATTGAAGAACATTACCAATATTATTTAGATTTAGGATTAGATTCAAAAGAAGCGCTAAAACAAGTTGCGGTTGACAAAAACGTTTCTAAAAAAGATATATATCAAGTTTTATTTAAAAATAAATAAGGGCATGTTTATGAAAAAAATAATTGGTTTTATATATGTTTTAATATTAACATTTGTCTTATTTTCAATGACAAATGTAAAAGCAGCAACTACTACTTTCAATATTGATGGAGTTGCTTATAGTCAAACAAGTGAAACAGAAGTAGAAGTAAGAATTGCTAAAAAAGATCTTACATCAATAGTAATACCTAGTACGGTTACTAATCAAGGTGTAGAGTATACAGTAACTAGTATCTATAAGGGAGCCTTTGATTCATGTGTATACTTAGAAAATATAAGCCTTCCAGATACAATAAAAAGCATAGGAATAGGAGCATTTCGTTCTTGTACAAAACTTAAAGAAATAGTTATTCCAAATAGTGTTGCAAGTATGCAATATGAAATATTTTCTCGTTGTGAAAGTTTAACAAAAATTGTTCTACCAAGCAAAATAACAGAGATTGGTGAGTATTTTTTCTATCAGTGCAGTAAACTTGAAACTGTAACAATCCCTGAAGGAATAAAATCCATTGGCAAGGAAGCCTTTAGAGGATGTCGTAGTTTAAAAAATATTGTTATTCCTGATTCTGTTGAAAGTCTTGGAGAGGGAGCATTTTCTTATTGTGTAAGTTTAAGTAGTGTTACATTAAGTAAAAAATTAAAAACAATTGAAAAAGATACTTTCACTAATTGTAGTTCGTTAACTAGCATAGTTATTCCTAAAGGGGTAACAACTATTGGAATGGAAGCTTTTAACTGTTGTAACAACCTAGAAAGTGTTACTATACCAAGAAGTGTTACAACTGTTGAAGATATGGCTTTTTCAACTTGTGTAAAACTAACTAGCATTGAAATCCCTAAAAGTGTAACATATATGGGAGTTAGTGTATTTGGTCTTTGTTATGATTTAGTTATTTATTGTGAAGCAGAATCACAACCAGTAGAATGGCATGAAAAATGGAATATGACTGGTAGTCATGTAGAATGGGGTCATGAAATGCCACAAGATGCAATAGAATTACCAGAAGATAAAACAGGGCTTATTGTTTTAATAATCGGAATAGTTGTTATATCAACTGTAGTAGTAATAACAATAAGCAGAAAAAAGAATAAGAATAGAAAATAAAAGGCGAACCCTTATGTGGGGTTCGCTTATATTATTCTATATAAAATAATATTTATTTTGATGATTTTGATAAATGATCACAAAATATTTTTCTTTAAGTTTTAAAACTAAAGCATAACGATATAAATCTTCTAAAGTATAATTATTTAGTTTTGAAACAATCACTGGATAAACTTCAGCTTTTTCTTCTTTTGATAAAGTTGTGCTTCGCCAAAGTTTTGGTTTTACTTTATAAAAGCTATAATAATCAATAATTAACATTTCATGTAAATCATTATATATATTAAGGAAAGAACTTTTTAAAAAATCATCGAAGTGATTAAACAAATCAATTACTTGATAGTCAAAATATGAAAAGCTTAGTTTATCTAAATAATTATAGAAATCTAAGAAGAATTGATAATAATCTGTAATTAGATTATTATTTTTAATATATTCCCATAAATTTTTAAATCTATTACTGTTATAGAATTTTTCTAAAGTTGCTTCAACTTTATGGATTTCTTGTAATTCTTCTTTCGATATATATTTGTTTTCTATAATTTCATATGGTGGATTTTGATCATAAATATAACCATGTTCTAAAATCATCGTCATAAGGTGTGTACCTTTTAAAAACTTTAAAAAACCAAGTTGTAGTTCACCAGCGAACAAACTAAATGTTTCATTAAAAGATTTTCTAAAAGAAGCAAGGTCTTCAAATGGTAGTCCCGCAATCAAGTCTACATGTAAAGTAATATGAGGATATTGATTTAATAAAAGGATATTTTCTTTAACTAAATCCATATTTTGGTGACGTCTAATGCTTTTGTTAACTACATCGTTAGTTGATTGGATACCAATTTCAAAACGTAAATTACTATTTTGATAATTACCAATTTTTTCAATTAATTCTTTAGTTAAACGATCAATCACAATTTCAAATTGGAAAGTTGTAGATATATTATGTTCTTCAATAAAATCCAAAATAGAAGTTAAGTAATTTGTATCTGCGTTGAAGGTACGATCTAAGAACTTAATTGTTTTAGTCTCTTTTTCCATTAAGATCTTTAAGATATCTAAAATATATGGTAGAGGAAACATTCTTACCTTATTAGAAGTAGATGCGACACAATAACTACAGCGATATGGGCAACCTCTACTTGATTCTAAATAAACAATGCGTTTTTCAAAATCTTTTACATCAAGAGTTGCAAGTTTAATTTTATTTAGATCTGGTAAAATATTTGGAGTAGTAATAACGGTATTATTTTCTAAATAGGAAAGGTTAGGAACATCATTTAATAAGCGATTATTATTTAAAGCATCTAATAATAAATGAAAACTTTCTTCTCCTTCACTATATATAATATAATCAGCATAGTTATTTAATAAATATGTATCAGCATCATATGATACTTCTGGTCCACCATAAAGTATATTTGTATTTGGTAAGTTTTCTTTAATTAACATCGATAATTCTTTAACTATTTGAATATTCCAAATATAAACACTAAATCCAACAAGAGTTGGATTTTCTTCTTTAATATAAGCAAAAATATTACTTACTTGGTCTTTAATAGTGAATTCTTTAGTAGTAACATCGTATGTTGTATTTTTAGCTAATTGATATATAGCTAAAGCAGGATGAATATATTTTGAATTAATACCAATTAACAAAGTTTTCATAAAATGCACCTCATATATATTATAATGGTTAAAAGAATAATTTGCAAGAAAAAGGATATAATGTAGGAAAAAATCGAGTGCTTATTTAATGGAAATATGCTGAAAATCAAAAAAGTAAGATATATGTATGGCAAAAAAAACAAAAATGTGTTATAATAAGCAAGTAAGTATTAACAAGGAGGAATTATACTATGTCTCAAAAAGTTTTCCAATCTATGGATGGAAATCAAGCAGCTGCACATGCTGCGTATGCTTTTACTGAAGTTGCCGGTATTTACCCTATTACTCCGTCATCTCCAATGGCTGAGTATGCTGAATTATGGGCATCTCAAGGTAAAAAGAACTTATTTGGAATGCCAGTTAAAATTGTTGAAATGCAATCTGAAGCTGGTGCTGCCGGATCTGTACATGGATCATTACAAGCTGGTGCGTTAACTACTACATTTACTGCCAGCCAAGGGTTATTATTAAAAGTTCCTAACATGTACAAAATCGCAGGTGAATTATTACCAGGTGTAATTCACGTATCTGCACGTGCTCTTGCTGCACAATCATTATCAATCTTTGGTGACCACCAAGACGTTATGGCTTGCCGTCAAACAGGATTTGCAATGCTTGCTACATCAAGTGTACAAGAAGTAATGGACTTAGCTGGTGTTGCTCACTTAGCAGCTATTAAAACAAGCGTTCCATTCTTACATTTCTTCGATGGATTCAGAACTTCTCATGAAATTCAAAAAGTTGAAGTTATGGACTACGAAGTTTATGACAAATTATTAGACCGTGAAGCAGTTAAGAATTTCCGTGAAAGAGCGTTAACATTCGAAAACCCTGTAACAAGAGGTTCTGCTCAAAATGATGACGTTTATTTCCAAACACGTGAAATTCAAAACAAATATTATGATAAAGTTCCAGCAGTAGTTGCTGAATACATGGAAGAAATTTCTAAAGTTACAGGACGTAACTATGCACCGTTCGTTTACTTCGGGGCTGAAGATGCAACTGATGTAATCGTTGCTATGGGTTCTGTATCAGATACTTTAAAAGAAACAGTTGCTTACTTAAATAAACAAGGTGCAAAAGTTGGTTGTGTAACTGTACACTTATATCGTCCATTTGCTCCTGAATATTTAATGAAGGTTTTACCTGCAACAGTTAAGAGAATTGCAGTATTAGACCGTACTAAAGAACCAGGTTCTTTAGGTGAACCATTATACTTAGATATCAAAGCAGCATTCTATGGTAAAGAAAATGCTCCATTAATCATTGGTGGACGTTATGGATTATCAAGTAGAGATACTACTCCTGCTCAAATGATTGCTGTATTTGATCACTTAGCAAAAGAAGGTCATTCTAACTTCACAGTTGGTATCAACGATGATGTTACTAACTTAAGTATCCCTGTTGGACCAGAAGTAAGAATGGATGAATCAGTATCTGAACTTGTATTCTATGGTTTAGGTAGTGATGGTACTGTAGGTGCTAACAAAAATACAATCAAAATTATCGGTGACAACACTGATTTATATGCACAAGCATACTTTGCATATGACTCTAAGAAATCAGGTGGGGTAACTCGTTCTCACTTACGTTTTGGACCTAACCCAATCAAATCACCTTACTTAGTTAATAAAGCTAACTTCGTAAGCTGTAGCTTAGAATCTTATGTAGAAAAATATGATATGGTAAGCTGCTTAAAAGATGGAGGAACATTCTTATTAAATACTGTTCACAACGCTGAAGAATTAGTTAAACACTTACCAAATGCATTCAAGAAAGCATTAGCTGAAAAGAACGCTAAATTCTATATCATTGACGCTGTTCACTTAGCAAGAGAAATCGGACTTGGAAATCGTACTAACACAATTTTACAATCTGCGTTCTTCAAATTAAATGAACAAATTATGCCATATGAAAAAGCACAAGAATTAATGAAAAAATATGCTGCTAAGACTTATGGTAGAAAAGGTGAAGCTATCGTTCAATTAAACTACCAAGCAATCGATAAAGGTGCTGAAGGATTAGTTGAAGTAGCTGTAGATCCAGCATGGGCTAACTTAGAAGTAACTGTTAAAGCAGTAGATGAAAGTCGTCCTCATTTCGTAAAAACAATTGCTGATGAAGTAAATGCTATCAACGGATATGCACTTCCTGTTTCAGCATTCACTGGATATGAAGATGGTACTATGCCTAACGGTTCAACTGCATATGAAAAACGTGGAACAGCTAACTTCGTTCCTGTATGGAATCCAGATAACTGTATCCAATGTAACCAATGTGCATTCGTATGTCCTCACGCAGTAGTTCGTCCATTCTTAGCAACTGAAGCTGAAATGGCTAACGCTCCTGAAGGAACAAAAACTTTAAAACCTATCGGTAAAGGATTAGAAGGATTACAATACTCTTTACAAATTTCAGCTCTTGACTGTACTGGATGTGAAGTGTGCGTTAACCAATGTCCTGCTCCAAAAGGTAAAGCTTTAGTTATGACTCCAATTGAAGAAGCATTAAACGCAAAACAACAAGTTCAAGCAGATTATTTCTTCAATGAAGTAACATATAAAGATAACTTAGTAGATAAATTCTCTAACACTAAGAACAGCCAATTCGCACAACCTTTATTCGAATTCTCTGGTGCTTGTGGTGGATGTGGAGAAACTCCATATGTTAAATTAATCACTCAATTATTCGGTGATCGTATGGTTGTAGCTAACGCTACTGGATGTTCTTCAATATACGGAGGAAGCTATCCTGCAACTCCTTACACTACTAACGCAGAAGGTAAAGGACCAGCTTGGGCTAACTCTTTATTCGAAGATAACGCTGAATTCGGTTTCGGTATGAAAGTTGCTGATTCTGCATTACGTGACCAAATCGCTTCATTAATGGAACAAGCATTATCTGAAGGTGTTTGTGATGAAAAAGTTAAAGAATTATTCGAAAAATGGTTAGCTAACCGCGATAACTCTCAAGTATCTAAAGAAGTTCGCGATGAATTAGTACCATTATTAGAAACTAAAGATTGTCCTACAGCTAAGAAAATCTTAGACTTAAAGAACTATTTAGTTAAACGTTCACAATGGATCCTAGGTGGAGACGGATGGGCATACGATATTGGTTATGGTGGATTAGACCACGTTATTGCTAACCAAGAAGACGTTAACATCTTAGTATTAGATACAGAAGTTTACTCTAACACAGGTGGTCAATCTTCTAAATCTTCTCCAACAGCTTCAATCGCTAAGTTTACAGCTGCTGGTAAGAATGGTAAGAAGAAAGACTTAGCAGCAATCGCTATGAGTTACGGACATGTTTATGTTGCATACGTTGCTCACGGTGCTAGCCAAGCTCAATTATTAAAAGCTATGAAAGAAGCTGAAAGCTATAATGGACCATCAATCGTTATTGCTTACTCACCATGTATCAACCACGGATTAAAGAGAGGTATGGGTAAATCTCAAGAACAAGCTAAACTTGCTGTTGAATGCGGATACTGGACATTATTACGTTACGATCCACGCTTAGCAGAAGCTGGTAAGAACCCTCTTCAAATCGACTCTAAAGAACCAAACTGGGATGCATATGATGAATACTTAATGAGTGAAACTCGTTACGCTCAATTAAAGACTATCAACCCAGCTGAAGCTGCTAACTTATTAGAAACTAATAAGAAAGAAGCTCAAAAACGTTATAAGAACTACAGAAGAATGTTATCAATGGACTATTCTGAATAGTAAATTAAAAGGATGTGAGAAATCACATCCTTTATTTTAATATAACAAAAAATAACCAACAAATATCTTGATATTTTAATAAATGTAGGGTATAATATGTTTGGAGTGAAGTATAAATATGATAACATCAATAATATTAAAAGAGAAAAAAAGAGTCGAATTTATGATAGAAGAATATACTAAAGAGTTAAATGAGTTGCCAAAAGGAAGTATTACAAAGAAATATCTAAAAAATAACTATTATTATTATTTGACATATCGTAATAATTCGAAAGTAATAACTAAATATTTAGGGAAAGATAATGAAAATATTATAAAAGTAAAAGAACAACTGTTGAGAAGGAAACAAATAGAACACATACTTAAAAAGTTAAACGAAGAAAAAAATAAAATTAATAAAATGGAGATGATTTTATGACTCTATATCATGGGAGTAATGTTGTTGTTGAAAATCCAAAATTAGTACCTCAAAATAGATTCTTAGATTTTGGTTATGGTTTTTATACAACAACAAATAAAGAACAAGGAATTAGTTTTGCGGAAAAAGTAGCCACAAAAAGAGGAGGTAAAGGAATTTTAAATGTTTATGAACTTGATGAAACAAAGTTATGTGGCCTAATTAGTGTTAAAAGCTTTAATGAACCCAGCGAAGAGTGGTTAGATTTTGTTTCGGAAAACAGGAATGGTAATTATAATAAAGAATCATTTGATTTGATAATAGGACCAGTTGCGGATGATGATGTATATAGAACATTACAAGTTTATTCAACAGGTTTATTAACCAAAGATCAAGCAATAGAAGCTTTAAAAATAAAAAAATTGTATAATCAATATGTTTTTTCAACAGAAAAAGCTTTATCGTTATTAAAATTTGTAGAAGCAATTGAGGTGTAATTATGGATTTAAAGTTTAATGCTATTTTAAGTGTATGTATAATTCCTAAAGTAATAGAAGAAATAGTGAATAATGAAAAAATAGATGATTTAGCTGCAATCACAGATTTTTATAACTCAAAAGTATATGAATTGTTGTCGAAAGAAGAAACAAAATTGTGGCACTATAGTCATAAAACTATTTATATGATGTATAGTGATGAGAAAAAATATGGTGAAATTATATTTCCGGAGGGGTAAAATATGAGTAAACAAATGCCATTTATAGTATTATGTATTGAAGAATATAAAAATCATAAAAATATGACTGGAAAAGAAGTGATAGAACTATTCAATAAATATTCGGTTTGTGAATACATTAAATCATTTTATGAAGCATTACATACAACGGGAGTTAAATACATTATTAATGATATAGATTTATATATAAAATCACGTCAAACATGTTAATGAAATCATTTATATGTGAATTTATGAAATAAAGAGATTTGTGTTATACACTGATCTCTTTTTGTTTCACCAATTTTTCAGTTTTTGCTAGTTGAATTTTTTGGAAGATAGTGGTATAATATATAATTGTTAAATAGTATATATAATATAGAAAGGAAAGGAAGAGTGTAATGATAAGACAGCTAGCAAAAAGTGTTCGTGAGTATAAAAAACCAGCCCTCTTTACTTTATTATTTATTATCTTAGAAGTAGTAATTGAATGTTTAATTCCCTTTATTACTGCTGATTTAGTAAATAAAGTAAAAACTGGAGCAGAAGTTGTTGAAATCTGCAAGATAGGTGCATTACTTGCCGGAATGGCAATTTGTTCTTTAGCTTGTGGTGGACTTGCTGGATTTACTTGTGCAAAAGCTTCAGCAGGATTCGCGAAAAACTTACGACATGATGTTTTTAGAAAAGTACAAGATTTTACATTCACAAATATTGATAAATTTTCAGCAACATCTTTAGTTACAAGAATGACAACTGATATTGCAAATGTACAAATGGCATTTATGATGATTATTAGAACAGCTGTTAGAAGCCCATTAATGTTTATTTTTTCAATTATTATGGCATATGTAATGGGAGGAGCATTAAGTACAACATTTGTAGTTATAGTTCCAATTCTAATTTGTGGATTATTATTAATTGCTAAAAAAGCAATGCCAGCATTTAGAAGCGTATTTAAAAAGTACGATAACTTAAACGAATCAATTGAAGAAAATGTTCGTGGTATGAGAGTAGTTAAAGGGTTCTCAAGAGAAGAATATGAAAAAGAAAAATTTGGGTTAGCTGCAGAAAATATCCGTAAAGACTTTACTAAAGCTGAACGAATTGTAGCAATGAATACCCCTTTAATGCAATTTTGTTTATACTTTAACATGGTATTTGTTTTATTTGTGGGATCAAAATTATCAATTTCATCAGGTGGAACATTAATTAATGTTGGAGAAATTTCAGCAATGCTTACTTATGGTATGCAAATATTAATGTCTTTAATGATGTTATCAATGATCTATGTAATGCTAACAATGTCTAGCGAATCAGCTAAACGTATTTGTGAAGTATTACAAGAATTACCAGATTTACAAAATCCTGTAAATCCTGTTATGGAAGTTAATGACGGCTCAATCGACTTTAATAATGTAAGTTTCAAATATTCAGAAAAAGCAAAACGATATGCTTTAGAAGATATAAATTTACATATTAAATCTGGTATGACTGTGGGGATTATTGGAGGAACTGGCTCTAGTAAATCTTCACTTGTACAATTAATACCAAGATTATATGATACAACAACTGGTAATATATGTGTTGGTGGGGTAGATGTAAAAGACTATGATATTGAAACATTAAGAAGTAGTGTGTCAATGGTTCTACAAAAGAACATGTTATTCTCAGGAACGATTAAAGAAAATTTACGTTGGGGGAATAAAAATGCAACTGATGAAGAATTAATCGAAGCATGTCGCCTTGCTCAAGCAGATGACTTTATTCAAAGTTTCCCTGATAAGTATGATACTAAGATTGAACAAGGTGGTACAAATGTATCAGGTGGTCAAAAACAACGTTTATGTATTGCTAGAGCATTACTTAAAAAACCAAAGATTTTAATTCTGGATGACTCAACAAGTGCAGTAGATATGAAAACTGATGCCTTAATTAGAGCGGGATTTAAGAAGTTTATTCCAGAAACTACTAAGATTATCATTGCTCAACGAATTGCATCTGTTGAAGAAGCAGATATGATTATTGTAATGGAAAATGGTAAAATTGATGCGGTTGGTCGACACGAAGAATTACTTGTTACTTGTAAGATATATCAAGAAGTATATAACCAACAAACAAATGGAGGTGTAAGCGATGAAGCAAATGCCTAAAAGAAAACTAGATAAAGGAACATTACTTAGAGTAATTAAGTATTTCTTTAAATCTTATCCAGTGCTTGCTCCAATAATGATTGTTTGTATCTTATTCCAATCTGTAACAGCAACGCTTCCAGCTATCTTTTTACAAAAAGTAATTGAAGCTATTGATAAATGGCAACCAACTAGTAATTGGACAGAAGCTGTATTAGAAATAAGACCTCTAATTATTCTTCTTGCTACTTTATATGTTTTATCAATTATTGCGATTACAACAAGAGAACAATTAATGGCTTATATGACTCAAGGATTCTTATGTAAGATGCGTCGTCAAATGTTTGATGGAATGCAAAATCTTCCAATTAAATATTTTGATACTCATAAACATGGAGATATTATGAGTTATTATACTAATGATATTGATACATTAAGACAACTTGTTTCTCAATCACTACCTTCAATAATTCAATCATCAGTTATTGTATTGTGTGTTTTAGGTATAATGTTGTATTACAGTATTTGGATGACATTGATTGTTTTATTAGGTGTCGCAATTATGCTTTTAGTATCTGGTAAAATTGGTGGAGGTTCTGCGAAATACTTTATTCGTCAACAAAAAGCTATTGGAGCAACAGAAGGATTCATTCAAGAAATGATGAATGGACAAAAAGTTGTTAAAGTGTTCTGTCATGAAGAAGAAGCTAAATCAGATTTTGATAAAATTAATGAATCTTTATACCAAGATAGTTATCGAGCTAATGCGTATGCCAATATGCTTGGACCAATTATCATGAATATTGGTAATATTTTATATGTGTTAATTGCGGTAGCAGGAGGAGTATTCTTAGCAGCAAACGTTCCAAACTTTAGTATTAGTGGAGCTGCATTCAGTATTAGTATTGTTGTACCATTCTTAAATATGACAAAACAATTTACTGGTAATATTAACCAATTCTCTCAACAAATTAATTCAATTGTTATGGGTATGGCTGGAGCTAGCAGAGTATTTAGTTTAATGGATGAAACTCCAGAAGTAGATGATGGATACGTAACGCTTGTTAATGCAGAAATCAAAGAAAATGGTGAAATTATTGAAACTAATAAACATACAGGTCACTGGGCATGGAAACACCCACACCAAGATGGAACTCTTACTTATACTCTTCTAGAAGGTGATGTAAGATTAACAGAGGTAGATTTTGGTTATGTAGAAGGTAAAACAGTTTTACATGATGTTTCAGTTTATGCAGAACCTGGACAAAAGGTTGCATTCGTTGGGGCAACAGGAGCTGGTAAAACAACTATTACGAACCTTATTAATCGTTTCTATGATATCGCTGATGGTAAAGTTAGATATGATGGAATAAATATCAATAAAATAAAAAAGAGTGATTTAAGAAAATCACTTGGTATTGTATTACAAGATACGAACCTTTTCACAGGAACAGTAATGGATAACATTAGATATGGTAATTTAGAGGCAACTGATGAAGAATGTATTGCTGCAGCTAAATTATCAGGAGCAGATACATTTATTACAAGACTTCCTGATGGCTATGAAACACTACTTACAAACAATGGATCTAATCTTTCAGGAGGACAACGTCAGTTAATTGCAATTGCCAGAGCTGCTGTAGCTGATCCACCGGTAATGATTTTAGATGAAGCAACATCTTCAATTGATACTAGAACTGAAGCAATTGTTCAACGTGGGATGGATAAATTAATGGAAGGTAGAACAGTATTTGTTATTGCTCACAGATTATCAACAATTATGAATTCAGATGTAATTATGGTTTTAGAAAAAGGAAGAATTATCGAACGTGGAAGCCATGAACAACTATTAGAACAAAAAGGTACATACTATCAATTATATACAGGTGCTTTTGAACTTGAATAAAAAACAGAAGAATTTCTTCTGTTTTTATTTTAGCTTTCCGATTAAATCATAATCTTTAATATTAATGATTTCTACATTATAATATTGTCCAATGGTTACATCCTCTTTTAAATAGATATATCCGTCAACATCATCTGGAGCCTCTCTATAACTGCGACATGCATAGGCACGTTTTTTGTTATCATAATGATCAACTAAAACTTCAAATGTTTTACCAATTAGTTTGTTATTTAATTCTTGTGTTACATAATATTGAATTTCCATAATTTCATTAAAACGAACATCTTTTGTTTCGTCGTCAATTTTGTTATCCATTTCATAAGCAACAGTGTCTTCTTCATCAGAATATTTAAAGACACCTAAACGATCAAATTTGGTTTCTTTAACGAAGTCTTTTAATATTTGAAAATCATTATCAGTTTCACCAGGGAACCCAACAATTAAAGTTGTTCTAACAATCGCATCAGGCATCATATGTCTAATCTTTTTAATGACATTAGTAATTAATTCTTGATTACCTCTACGGTTCATAGCTTGTAAGACTTTATCTGAGGCATGTTGAATTGGAATGTCAAAATATTTAACAATTGAATCATGTTTTTTCATTACTTCTAATAATTCATCTGTTATTTCATCAGGATATAAGTATAATACTCTAATTAACTTAAATTTATTTAAGTTAGCTAAAGTATCAAGTAAGTTAGCTAAACTATTATTGATATCAGTTCCGTATCTTGATGTATCTTGAGAAATAACATTAAGTTCAGTAATTCCTTTACTGCTTAAGTATTTAGCTTCCATAATAATATCATCAAATGGTCTACTTCTAAAACTACCTCTAATTAAAGGAATAGCACAATATGTACATCTATTGTTACATCCTTCAGATATTCTTAAATAAGCGTAATTTGGACTAGTAGAAATAACTCTAGGTGCACAATCAAAAGTTGTATTTGACTGCTTATTGGTAATTTCTTCAAATATCTTATTTAGTTTAGGGTAATCTTTAATTGGAATATAATAATCAACTTCTGGGATTTCTTGTTTTAAATCATTTAAATAACGTTCTACTAAACATCCCATCGCAATAATAATCTTCCCTTGTTTTTTATATTCAACAAGTTCTAAAATTGTATCAATTGCTTCTTGTTTAGCACTTTCAATAAAACCACAAGTATTAACAACTAAGATATCTGCTTGTTTAAAATTATTAACAATATTTAAATTGAATTCTTTAGCTAGTCCTAAAAACATTTCTGTATCAACTAGGTTTTTAGCACAACCTAAAGATATAATACCTAAATTCATAAAGTAACTCCTATAAATAAACTTATAAATATTATACCTTATTTTTTATAATTTTACAAAAAATAAAACAAGAAAGTGTACAAAATAATAAATTTGTGGTAATATTTATATAGGTGATGAAGATGAATGATTATGAAAAAATTTTACTAATTGTTGGAACTATAATTTTAGGTGTTTTTGTGATAAGTTTAATGCTTGCTGTTATAACATACTTTGTGGTATTTAAACGCATGAAGACTGCTAGTATCTATAATATGTCTGAAAAGTTCTTTATGTATAAATATAAAGATGAACTTATTAAAGGACATAAATGGTATGACGCTTTACCTAAAGATATATATAAAATTACTAATGATCGCGGAATAGAACTTATTGGTAGACATACAATTAACCCAAATAATAAAAATAAAAATGTTATATTATATAGCCATGGATACCGAAGTGAAGGGTGTTATGATATTACATGTATGGGTTCATCAATGCTTTATGATCAAGGATATGATATATTTGTAATTGACCAAGAAGCTCATGGAGCAAGTTCTGGTAAATATACAACCTTTGGATTAAGAGATAGTGATAATATTTTGTTATGGGTTGATAAAATAAATGAGATTTATCAAGATGATTGTAATATTATTTTATTTGGTGATTCAATGGGAGCAAATACAGTTATGTTAACGGCTGATAAACCAATGAAAAATGTAAAAATGATTATTGCCGATTGTGGATTTAGTTCAGCTTATGAAGAATTAAAATATTCAGTCGCAAAAAAATATAAACTTGGAATGCTTGTTTTTAAATTATTTCAATTTGTATCTAAATTATTTGGGATTAACATTAAAGAAAAAGATGCTAGAATCACGCTAAAATCAAGTAAATATCCAGTGTTATTTATTCATGGAACCGCTGACCCTATTGTTCCATCATATATGAGTGAAGAATGCTATGAGGCATGTACATCTGAAAAAGATATTATTTTATTCGAAGGCATTGGTCATGCTTTAAGTGGAATTCTAGAAAAAGAAAAGTATCAAGAAAAAGTTTTAGAATTTATAAATAAGTATTTGGAAAGATAGTTAAATTGACAAAAATGGTTATATAAGGTATAATATATATGTATATCATTGAAAGGAATTATTAATTATGGCAAAAGAATTTATTGTTGAAACTTCAGCTCGTCACGTACATGTATCAGAAGCTGATTTTAAAGTGTTATTCGGGGAAAATGCTGAATTAACAATTAAAAAAGAATTATCACAACCAGGGCAATATGCTTGTAACGAAAGAGTTGAAATCGTTGGTCCTAAGAAAAGCTTACCAGGTGTTTCTATTTTAGGTCCTTACCGTAACGCAACTCAAGTAGAATTAAGCGCAACAGACGCAAGAAGTATTGGTTTACCAATCGCAGTTAGAGAATCAGGAGATTTAAAAGAAACTCCAGGATGTACTATTGTTGGACCTTGTGGATCTTTAGAAATTAAAGAAGGTGTTATCGTTGCTAAACGTCACATTCACGCAACAACTAAAGATGCAGAAGAATTAGGTGTAAAAGATAAAGATATCGTTTCTGTAAAAATTGAAAGCAACGGAAGAAGCTTAATTTTCGGAGATGTAGTAGCACGTGTTAGTGATTCATATGCTTTAGCTATGCATATTGATACTGATGAATCAAATGCGGTATTAGCTGGTCCTAACTGTGTTGGAACAATTGTAAAATAGTTATTAATGAAACATTCTTAGAATTCTAAGAATGTTTTTTGTTATAGTTATTTTCTCCAAAAAGTTGTAAAAAATACAACTATCTGGAGAAAATAAACAAAAAAGTATTGATATTTTTTTAAAAAAGTGATATAATAATATTGAGAGGAGGAACATTATGGTAATTACAGTTGAACAATTAAAAAAGCAATATTTTAATTTTTCGGACATAAAGGGAAAAATATCGAGAGAAATAAAAAGAGGTAATTTATTTCCACTAGTTAAAGGCCTATATGAAACAAACTCTAGAACTAATGGAGAAAAACTTGCACAGTTTATTTATGGACCTTCATATTTATCATTTGATTATGTTTTGTATAAAGAACAGCTAATAATTGAAACTGTATATAAAACATATACATGTGCAACCTTAAAAAAGCGTAAAATAAAAAAATATAAAAATCATTTTGGTTATTATACATATCGAGATATTCCCAAAGATGTCTATTATTTAGGGGTATCTTTATGTGTTGAAGATGGTTATTCATATCAAATTGCATCAGCAGAAAAAGCTTTATGTGATAAATTATATACTATATCACCAGTTAAAAACATAAAAGAATTTGAAGAATTATTATTTGAAGATTTAAGAATAGACGAAGAAAAATTCAATAATTTAAATAAAGAGGATATATTAAGGATGGCTCCTTTATATCACTCTACAAATTTAAACTTTCTAATGAAATATATAAAGGTGGGAAATAGATGAATAAAATATTGGAACAAATGCTAGCAAAATATCAAACAGACAATATTGAAGATAAGAAAAATGCAATTAAAGAAATTGTGCAAGAAATTATATTATGTGGTTTATCAAGGGGGGGTTTTTTTAAGGAGGCTGCTTTTTACGGTGGTACTGCGTTAAGAATTTTTTATGGTTTAGATAGATTCAGTGAAGATCTGGATTTTACTTTGATATATCAAAATAAAAACTTTGATTTGACTAAATACTTTAATTATATTGAAAATGAAACAAGTAGTCTGGGTTTGTCATTCAAAGTTACAGAAAAAGAAAAAACAATAGACTCTAATATTAAATCAGCTTTCTTGAAGGGGAATACAAAAGAACATATTATGACATTTTATAATCAAAATTCAGATGTTGAGTTAATAAATAAAGATGAAATAATAAGAATAAAGTTTGAAGTGGATATTCTTCCAGCATCAGGGGCAACATATGAAGAAAAAATTGGACTGTTGCCAGCTCCGTACAAAGTTAAAATTTGTGATCTTGAAACACTATTTGCAGGAAAAATACATGCATGCTTGTGTCGCAACTGGAAAACAAGAGTGAAAGGAAGAGACTTTTATGATTATGTTTTCTTTTTGTCGATTGGCGCGAAGGTTAATATGGAAACTCTTAAAGAAAAATTGATACAGTCAAAATTTATTGATCAAAATTACAATTTAACAATTGATAGTTTGAAAGAGATGCTATATGATAGATTTTCAAAGATAAATTTTAGACAAGCTATAGATGATGTGATGCCATTTGTTAAGGATAAAGATAAATTAGATTTATGGAATGAAGAATTTTTTAGAGAAATAACAAAAAAATTAGAACAAAAATAACTACCAAGAAATTAAAGGATGTTTTTCTTTTGTCAACTATGCGTATACCATTTTTACTTGTAAAAGTTAAATTAATTATATATAATATAGGTAACTAGGAGTTATCATATGAAGTTATCAGAAAGAATTAAAAAATATAGGCAAGATAATAATCTAACTCAAGAACAATTTGCATCAAGGTTATTTGTTAGTAAACAAGCAGTAAGCAAGTGGGAAAACGATCGAGGAATGCCCGATGTATCACTATATCCAACACTAGCTGAAACATTGAATGTAACAGTAGATGAGTTGATGGGAATAGATAAGAAAGTAGAAACAACCCAAAATATTAAAGAAAAGAAAAAACACAAGAAAATAATTTATATTTTATTATTAATAGCGTGTTTAATGAGTTTATTGACGATTGTATTATTTTTAACTAAGAATATAAGAAGAGAAAAAGAACTTTATAGAAAGACAGAAAACTATATTGGATATGGACTGCCTAATGTAAAGAAATTCGATTATGTGGATGTTTCATCAATGCCTGATATGGATCAGATAAAAGAAAGTAATATATATTATTTTATGTTTGAAGATGGTTCACAAGCAGATAGTTTTGAACAAAAGATACATAATGATAAAAGGTGGAAAAATAATTTAACTTTAGATATATATAATAGCCTTCCGTATTATTTATATGTATTTTATGATTCAA
Source organism: Bacilli bacterium (assembly GCA_017463365.1). Classification (GTDB taxonomy): domain Bacteria; phylum Bacillota_I; class Bacilli_A; order ML615J-28; family CAG-313; genus HGM10611. The sequence continues at coordinate 5,828 of JAFTPH010000049.1, read as the reverse complement.
GTGATTTGTTTTGGATTTTAGAAAAAGAAGAGAAAAAATATATCTTTTTTGCTTATCAAGAACAAATAAATAGATTAATTATTAGTGAGTATGAATGGAGGTAGAATATGAAAAAAAATCAAAAAATTTTATTAATTGTTATGTTGTGTTTACTTAGTTTATGCTTAATTTCATGTGGTAATTCTAATCCATTTGAAGATAGAGAAAATAGAGATTATTACCAAGATAAAGAAGCGATAAAAATGTATCAAAAGGCAGGATATTTTGACAAACTTGGTTTTTACTACGGTGATTATGTTATTAAATCACAAGTTTACGCGGCAGCACATATGTCTTTTATTCCACATGCTCCTAGTAATAATGATCTAGCAGAAGGCAAAGTGTTTCATTTCTATGATAGTCAATATGAATTTTCTTTGTATAATGAGTTTTTAGAACATAAAAAAGAAATGTTTAATTTTTCTTTAGTTAATTATGTTGATTTTAGTAAGATAGTTAATTGTATTGGTGTAAAAAAGAAGTTTTTAGAAAGTGAATGTATATATGATTTCTTATTATTAGTTGATGAAGATAGCAGATTATATTATATAGATAGAGTGATAGATGAAAATTTTGAATTTAGTATGTTTTCCGTATCAACAATATATTTAATGGAAGAATTTATCCCTTTGTTGGAATCAAAATTAGTATTAAATGATGAAAATATTAGTATGCCTTATGATGAATTTGTTGAAGCAGCTAAAACAATTGAAGAGGTTACATATAAAAGTTGGAGCGATTTAGTAGAAACAAAATTTTGGCAAGCAATTTCTGGTCGAGCGTGCATCAGGGCATCAGGTGTACTTCATGAATGTTACAAAATAGGAAACAAATATATTCTATCAATTTACTCGGATAATATCTATGATAACATTGTATTATCTCTTACATATTATGATAATGGAATTGCTATGTATACGCTAAAAAATCCAAGTAAGTTTGCTGAATTCATAAAAGGAGAAAAATATCACAATTACTTAGGAATATATTATTTGAATGATAATGATTTTGTAGAAATAGGAATTAGTGCGGAAGGTCCATATTTATATTGTGAAATTAGTGACAATAGTTACGGAAATATTAAAAAATATGGTGGACCTTTCGAAATAAAAGAGGATTATATAATAGCTAAGGTGGGGAATGATAAATATTTATATTTTCAAATTATCGAAGAAAATAACAGAACCTTTTTAATATTTGATGAAAATAAAAGTGATGTTAAATAACCTAGAAAATCTAGGTTATTTTTTAATGCATTTAAGTTGAAATTTTAGAAATTTTGGGTATAATTAGTTAGGTAACTAATTAATTTTTTATAGAGGTATAATTTATGAATAAATTAGATGAAAAACAAAAACAGTGTATATTAGATGAAAACAAAACTCTTATGATGTTAGTAAGAGATGTTCATCATTTATTTGGTCACAAAATTCATGAGTCAATGGTTAATAAAGGAGTATCTAATACGGTACATGCGATTTTAATTCATTTAGATCATCACGAATATTTAACCCAAGTAGAACTAGTTGAAAGAGCTCATGTTAGACCATCAACAGTAAGTGTTGCTTTACAAAAGATGGAAGCTGATGGGTTAATAACAAGAACTACAAGTGCTGAAGACCAAAGATGTATTAAGGTTAAAATCACAGAGGCTGGTAAAAAAATCTGTGAAGAAGGTAGAAAACAAGTTCAAATGTTAGATGTCAATTTAACTAGTGAAATTGATGAAGAAGAATTAAAAATTACTAAAGAAGTTTTAAGAAAATTAGTCAAGAAGATGTTGGAGGACTGCAAAAAATGAGAATTTTTAAATATTTAAAAAAATATTGGTTTTTTGCAATTTTAGCACCATTATTTATGGTGGGAGAAGTATTTATGGATTTACTTCAACCAAATTTAATGGCTCAAATTGTGGATATTGGATTAGAAAATGGTGATTTAGAATTTATTATTAAAATCGGATTAACAATGATAGGTACGGTATTTGTAGGTGGATTATTTGGGATTTTATCAGGAGTATTTACAAATCTTGCTGCATTCAATTATTCTAACGATATGCGTAAAGATTTATTTAACCGCGTAATCAATTTAAGTTTTGAACAAACTGATAATTTTACAACAGGGTCTCTTGTTACAAGACTTACAAATGACGTTACCCAAGTTACAAATATTGTTTCAATGTCAATGCGTATGATGATTAGACAACTTATGCAATTCGCAATGGGTATTTATTTCTTACTAAGAATAAGTAAAGAATTTAGACCAATTTTATTTGTCGCTTTACCACTTATGATAGTAATCATGATCTTCTTTTTAATAAAGATTGCGCCACTATTTGGTAAAGTACAAGAACGTGTTGATGATGTAAATGCGGTTGTACAAGAAAATGTAACAGGAGCTCGTGTAGTTAAAGCTTATACTGCTGAATATAAAGAAAGCAAAAGATTTAAAAAAGCTAATGACAACTTATTTGACATTAACTGGAAAATCTTTAAATTAATGGCACTTCTATCTCCGTTCATTAATATTATTTTCTGTGGGGCCATGGTTGCGATCCTATATATTGGAGGATACAACATTACTAATGGTGGAGGACTTAAAATTGGAGAATTAAGTTCAGCTATTACATATATCTCAACTATTCTTAATGGTTTCTTAATGCTTGCGATGTTCTTCCAAAGTATTGTAAGAGGTATTGCTAGTATTAAACGACTTAATATGGTTTTAGATTGTAAACCAGTTGTGATAGAAGGACAAGAAGAAGTTGTATTAGAAGATGAAGAATTAGTAGAAGAAACAGGAACAGTTGAATTTAAAAATGTAAGTTTCTCATATCCTAATTCTAGTGGGGAAGTAGTTTTAGATAATATTAACTTAAAGGTTAATAAAGGAGAAAAGATTGGTATTTTAGGTTCAACTGGATGTGGAAAAAGCACACTTGTTAATCTAATTCCAAGATTTTATGATGTAACAGATGGTGAAGTATTCGTAGATGGTAAAAATGTTAAAGAATATTCATTTAATACATTAAGAAATAAAGTAGCAATGGTTCTTCAAAAAAGTGAATTATATTCTGGCACTATTAAAGATAACATTTGTTGGGGTAAGGAAGATGCGACAATTGAAGAAGTGAAGTACGCAGCAAGTCTTGCTCAAGCAGATTCATTTATTGAAAGCTTTAATGAAGGATATGATACATTTGTTGCTGAAAAGGGTGCGTCCTTATCAGGAGGACAAAAACAACGTGTATCAATTGCTAGAGCTTTGATTAAAAAACCAGAAATTTTAATTTTTGATGATTCAACTAGTGCTCTAGATTTAAAAACAGAAGCTGAATTATATAAGGCGATTAATAAAGATTTAAGTGATATGACTATCATTACTATTGCTCAACGTGTAGCAAGCGTAAGAAATGCCGATAAAATTGTTGTTTTAAATGATGGAAAGATTGCTTCAATTGGAACTCACGAAGAATTGATGGAATCAAGTCCTATTTACATTGATATTTATAATTCACAATTAAAGAAAGAAGGTGAAGAATAATGTCAAATAACAGACCTAATCAAGCACCTCAAAATCGTCCTATGGGCAGACCTGGTGGACCAATGGGAGGACCAGGACGTGGTCCAAGAAGTGTTTTTGTGGAAAAACCGAAAGATTTTAAAACAACATTTAAAAAATTAATTAAATATATTAATTACCGAAAAGGTTTATTTATTTCTTTAATGTTGATAATGGTTGTAATGACTATTCTAAGCTTATTGTCACCAATTCTTCAAAAAGAAATTATTGATGCTTTAGATTTTGAATCAAAAAACTATGGATGGGATAATGCTTTAAAATATATTATTATGTTGTCAATTGTCTATGTTTTTGTAACAATTTTTAGTTATTTAAGACAAATGGCATCATCAAAATTATCTCAAGAAACAGTTAGAAAAATCCGTACTGATCTTTTTGAAAAGTTTGTAAAACTTCCAATTAAATTCTTAGATACTCATTCACATGGAGACTTAATGAGTAGAATGACAAATGACGTTGAAAATATTAGTAATACTATTTCTCAGTCAATTGCGTCATTAATTTCAGGAGTTATGACAATTATTGGAACCCTTTCAATTATGATTTACTATAGTTGGTTTTTAACATTAGTCACAATGATAACTGTAGTCTTAACTTTAGTATTGACTAAAATACTAACAGGAAAAATGCGTAAGTACTTTAAAGCACAATCAAGTATTTTAGGAGAACTTAATGGTCATGCTGAAGAAATGATTACAGGATATAAAACTGTAGTTGCTTATAACAAAGAAGAAAAAGTTATAAATGAGTTTAATAACATCAGCAATAAATATACAAGAACCTCAATTTTAGCTCAAATTTGGGGTGGGTCTATGGGACCAATCATGAACTTCATTGGAAATTTAGGATATGTACTCGTTGCTGCTGTTGGTGCATATATTGCGGTAAACAATCCATTTGGTATGACTTTGTCAATAGGAACTATTATCTTATTCTTAAATAGCAGTCGTCAATTCACAAGACCAATTAATGAAATTGCCAATCTTTATGGTCAAATTCTAACAGCTACTGCTTGTGCTGAACGTGTATTTGAAATCTTAGATAGTGAAAATGAAGTTGATAAAGGAACTATTAAGATTAACGATGAAGAATTTAAAGGAAATATTGAATTTAATCATATTAACTTTAGTTATGTTGAAGGACAACCTGTATTAAAAGACTTTACTTTAAGTGTAAAACCAGGACAAAAGATTGCTTTAGTTGGAGCTACAGGTTCAGGTAAAACAACAGTTGTTAATTTACTTATGAGATTTTATGATGTTGATAGTGGAGAAATTTTAATTGATGGTGTAAATATTAATGATATACCTAAATATGATCTTCGTAACACGATTGCGATTGTATTACAAGATACAGTATTATTCAAGGACACTATTAAGAATAACTTAAAATATGGGAATGCCGACGCAACTGATGAAGAAGTTAAAGCAGCTGGTATTTTAAGTAACTCTAATTACTTTATTAGAAATTTAACTGATAAGTACGATACAGTTTTATCAGAAGGCGGATCTAATCTATCTCAAGGACAACGACAATTATTATCAATTGGTAGAGCGGTATTAGCAGATCCTAAAATCTTAATTTTAGATGAAGCAACATCTAGTGTTGACACAAGAACAGAAAAAAACATTCAAGATGCTATGGCTAACCTTATGCATAATAGAACTAGTTTAATTATTGCTCACCGTTTATCAACAATTCAAGATTCCGATGTTATTGTTGTTATTGATAAAGGAGAAATTGTGGAACAAGGAAATCATTATGAATTACTTAAAAAACAAGGTAAGTATTATGATTTATATATGACACAATTTGCGGGAAAAGAAATCTAACAAAAAATTAAAATAAATATTATATAATTTAAGTATAATAAAAGGGCTGGTCAAGATAACACTGGTCCATTTACGGCGGGTATGTTTCCCGCCTTTTTTATTTATAAGGAAAGTTCATTTCTTATTATTTTCTCAACAAAAATTCTAAAAAAACTATAGACAAAACACATAAAAAATGGTATAATATAAGAGTAAAAAGTCAAGTTTTAAAATATATCATCTAGTCTTTTGGGATAATATATATATTGATGATTTGCTACTCCGGATTACCGGTACCTTAGATTGCGCAAAAGACTTTACGCGGAAATTGATTTTATAAAAGAATAAAGCAATTTAAACAATTGCCTCTTTTGTAAAGTTAGTTTCCGTTTTTTT